>CAZMQR010000289.1:0-3524 GCA_964568325.1 uncultured Chloracidobacterium sp.
GAGACAAAGACGTCACCGGCATTGCCCCAGACAGGATACTTCACCGTTCCGGTCGAACTCTCGAGATAGTAGAAGTCCGGCGGATCTGGCGGTGCCGGGCTGGTGTTCAATCGCGAGACGCCAAAGTCGGTCTTGTTGTCACCGTCAAAGTCACCCGCAATGGCACCATCACCATTGTTCCCGAACTGTATGCCAAAGAAGCTTCCGTTGCCGGAATACTGGATGTAGAACGCACTCAGAATCTCGTTTGGCGACGGAAATGCTGACGGCCTCCAGACGGTCGTGTCCGTCTTGTTGTCACCGTCATAGTCACCACGCGTATACAACGGCGTCGGTGATGCACTCGGACTCGGACTCGGAGAAGGACTCGGGCTAGGAGTCGGTGTCGGAGTTGGCGTCGGCGTTGGCGTTGGCGTCGGCGTTGGCGTTGGCGTCGGCGGTGGAGGAGTCGGCGTCGGAGTTGGAGTAGGTGTCGGAGTCGGAACAGGTCCGGTGCCGAGCTCAGCTGCACCCTTGTCGCAGTGTGTTCCTACGAGGCGTGGAAATCCAGCGCCGCGTTGATCCGTTGGGATCAGCGGATCGCCGCAACCACCGGATCCGCTCGGAATCGTGTTGACGACGGGGCTGCCGGTATTCGGCAGGCGCGTCTGCGTGAGGCCGCCATTATTTGCGAGAGCCGCAAGGTTAGGGTCAGTTCCGATCACGTCACCGGTTCCCGGCGTAAAGGTGGTACCCGCCCCTGGGACAGTGCCGATATGGTTGTATTCGATCGAGGTGATGACACCAAAGAGGTTGGGACCAAAGTCGGGGTGGGCTGTATTCTGGGCCGAGATCGTGTTGCCGATAAAGGTTGAAGAACCGACCGTCGTGCCGTTCCAGATGCCGCCGCCCTCCGCATTTGTTGGGTTGTTTGCGGTGTTACCGGTAACGGTCGCAAAAATTGCGATCATTGTCGACGTCGCCCCGTCATTATTGATACCGGCCAGATCGGGCGCGACATTGTTAGCAACAGTTACATTAGTCAGCGTCGTGGTCACCGGCCCGGTTGAACCGTTAGTTGCAGGGTTGAGGTTTAGTCCGGCGCCGCCGATCGCGTCAGAATCGGTTGCCGTATTGTTTGAAATTATCGAATTCGTGAAATTCAGAGTCGTCTCAAACGTTGACGGTGAAACGCCTACGTTAAGATAGCCACCATACGCCCCAGTCGCGATATTGTTCGATAGGTTGGATTCCGTGACGTTGGTAATCGTCGGTCCCGCCGAACCGAGGGCTCGAAGGCCGCCGACGAACCCATTATCAGCCGCCACCGCTCCGGATTGATTGCCCGTGATGTTGCAGCGGGTTAGATTCATCGTCGAATTCTGGTTGTATAGACCGCCACCATTTGACGAGTTATTTGTCCCGGTCGTCTGAATACACTGATTGCCCGTAAAATTACTGTCAGTAAAGCTCAGCGTCGCACCGATCGACGTCGTGATCACGGCGCCACCGAAGCAGTTGCCGGTCGAGGTGCTCGCGACGTTATTCGCCATCGTAGTGCCGGTCACGGTGACGGTAGATGTTCCGGTTCCGGCGATCTGGGCAACGTCGAGCGCGGCACCGGCCGCATTCGATGTATTCGGAGCGGCAACGTTCGCCTTGTTGTTGCTGATGGTGCTGTTCGAGATAGTCATCGTCGCACCATTCGTGCCGACCCTGACACCGCCACCGCGGGGCTCGGCCGTATTGTTCGAGATATCCATATGATCCAGCGTGACGATAGTCGCCGCGCCTTCCTGCAGGATGCCGCCGCCCCCGTTCGTCGCGGCTGTGAAATGGTGGAAACCATGCCGAACGGTAAAGTTGTTGAGGTTGACGGTACCGGCCCCGGTTACGACGTGAAACACGCGTTCGGCTGCCGTATCGGGAGCCGCGTTCGCCTGGACGATGGTCGTCCCTGCCCCGGCACCGTTGATCGTGACCGGGCCCGTGATATCCATATCGCCGCCCGCGTTCGCGTCCTCGGTCGCAGCCACAAGCGAGTGAGTGTACGTTCCGGCCGGCAGCGTGATCGTGTCCGCACCTGCGAGCGCATTTGCTTCCGTGATCGCCGCGCGTAGTGAACACGCACTGCCGGCATCAGCACAAACTCCGTTTCCGGGGGTTGCATCTTGTGTGTCAGCGGTCGTGTTTACTACAAAGGTCGCGGCATACGTCGGAACCGTTGCCATGGCAAGCATCGCAAAAGCGACGAGTACCATTACGTGGATAAATCTGCCATTTCTCTCGCTAGAGAGTTTCTTATCTAACATACGAATACGTCTCCAATTTGATTGATCTACTTGGCCGGACAACAGTTGTGTCAAGAAAATGCTCTGACACGATCGCGTGTCCCCCTTGTCAAAAACTTGCGATTTTCGAGTAACCTCAAGTCTATTCGCGGTTTTTACTAATTGTCAAGCAACGGAAACCAAGCCAGTTCGCGGAATGGCTCGTATCTCGGTGTGTTTTAACCGTTTTCGATAGAGGGTTGAGTGGTGATCCGTTGTTTAACGACGAACGAGGGCAAGGTCTTCTGACCGGTGTTTCTGCATGAACTTGATCAGCGTCGATGGCGCGACCGACGCTAGAAGAGCAGCTACGGTGAGCTTAAACGACCGTCGGTGCCTGTTTGCGACCCTGAAGGCGATCGCGGCCTCGTGGTGTTCACCTTTCAGCAAGAAAGATTTGCCCTGTTCGACGGCGAGATCGGCCTCGAGGCCGGCTAGGCGGGCCGCTACGATCTGGTGCTGCTCGGGCGTGAGATCGATGGTGCGGCGAACGCGTTCGAATGCGTCGATCTCGCGTTCAACACGGCTGATCGAGTCGCCAGAGAGATTGTCGGCATGAACACGATACTTTAGCAGTGGTTTGGTCTGATAGCCGATCTTTGCTCCGTTCTTCGCCATTCGGAGCCAAAGGTGAAAATCATGCGCCCGCACGCGTTCGACCTCGAAGAGGCCGGCGTCGATGACCGTCCGCTTCCGTGCCAGCGTTCCTGATGTGATCACGTTGCAGCGAAGGTCGAGGATGCTGTCAAAATCCGCATCACCGATGGACGGTGCGGTTTCCATAAAGGTCCGGCGGTAGGCGTTGTTCATCCCAAATAGGAATGCGTCGCAATAGACTAGATCGAGATGGTGACGTTCCAGATAGACAAGCTGCGAGGCCAGATAATCTGGGAGCCACACGTCGTCACCGTCAAGAAATGCGATCACATCGCCGCGAGCATGCTCGATAGCTGTATTGCGTGCCGGGCCGGCACCCAGATTTCGCTGTTTGATATAGACGATCTCTTCTAGGCGCGTGTGAAGCGCCCGTTCAAACGCATCGGTGTCGGGCGAGCCGTCGTTGACGACGATGATCTCGTGTTCGCGAAACTTCTGGCCGATGACGGAATCCAGTGTCTCGCCGATATATCCGGCCACGTTGTAGGCCGGAATCACAACAGTGACGCGCGGCGGCTTCTCAAAGACGTTGCGCCCGACGCGTTTGCTGATGATGTG
>CAZMQR010000290.1:0-3513 GCA_964568325.1 uncultured Chloracidobacterium sp.
CGATCTGCCGAGAGAACCCACGGCTTGCCGCAGAATTGGCGGCAGAACTGTTGCGGTATTCAGGAAAATACGTCGATCCGGCGGCCATGGACAGCCCTATCGCCGAGAAGATCGAACTATCATTGGTCTTTCCGGCCTACAACGAGGAAGAAAACATCCCAGAGCTGTATCGACAGGTTGCGGCTGTCCTCGATGAGAATCAGATAGTTAACGCCGAACTTCTGTTCGTCAATAATGGCAGTTGGGACCGCACGGAGCAGTTGATTCGCGAATTGAAGAAGAATGACCCACGTATCAAGTTGATCAACTTTTCCCGAAATTTTGGCCACCAGGCCGCTATCACGGCGGGGATCGACTTCAGTTCAGGCGACGCTACGGTCCTGATGGACGCCGACCTGCAGGATCCGCCGCATGTGATAACGGAAATGTTGAAGAGATGGAAAGATGGCGCCGAGATCGTGTATGCCGTCAGGGAAAAACGCGGAAAGGAGCCTATCTGGAAAAAGATCTTTGCGTTCTCGTTTTATCGGATGCTCCAATACGTCTCCAGCATTGAGATACCGCTCGATACCGGAGATTTCTGCCTACTCGATAGAAAGGTAGTCAATTATCTGAAGGCTCTCCCGGAAAGGAACCGCTTTCTGCGCGGATTGAGAAGCTGGCTTGGATTTCGACAGGTCGCGGTCAGCTACGAGCGCCCGGCAAGGTTTGCGGGAACAGCCAAATACAACGTTCGTCAATCGGTGAGGCTGGCGATCAATGGGATCGTCGGTTTCTCTACGGTGCCGCTTAGAGTTGCCGTTTATGTGGGCTTTCTTTCGTGCATCGTCGCCCTTTTGCTCTTGATCTATGCGTTTGCAGTTCATTTTGTCGATCCCACTGTGTCCACCCTTGCCCGCGGCTGGGCGTCTCTGATCGTAGTCATACTCGTGATCGGCGGGATCCAGTTGATCCTTTTAGGGTCGATCGGGGAGTATATCGGGCGTATCTATGACGAGGTGAAACAGCGGCCTAACTACGTTATTCGAGACATCGCAGACTGATCCGCCGAAGTAGAAACAATGGACGAAAAGCAAGGCTCATCATCCGCAGTAAGCCGATCTAACAGCATAAAGGATTGGCTGCGGGCCCATCGCGTTCTGCTCGCCATGATCGCGGGGTTGATCGCTGTGATGTGGCTGCCGTTTTATGGCAATTTGTATCCGCCGCTCGTTGACCTGCCTGAGCATCTGCTGGTGAGCAAACTCCTCTGGGAAACCCTTGCGGGAACATCTACGCTCGACCTTCAACTGACATCGTTCCTTGGCTACAAACTGTTCCCATATCTCTCATTGGGCTTCATCGGACTGTTCAAAGCTTTTGGCATCTCGCTCATATACCTTCCGAAAGCCATTTCGGTGGCCCTGATCGCACTCTTTGCGGCTATCGTGGCGGCGATAGGTGTTGCCGAGCTTGAGGATCGACAGTGGCGTTCGGCGGGTATCGCGGCCTGCATTATTCTGCCGGCGGCAGTCGGCATGTACGTCGCCTGCTGGTTCATCGGCTTCGTGAACTATACGTTAGGCATCACGTTCATTATTCCTGCGATCTATTTCAGCGAGAAGTTTCTTGCCGACCGGAAACTTCGGCCGGCGATATGGACCTTTGCATGTTTGTTGTTGGCCTACCTGGCCCACCCTTTCGTGCCCGCCTTTTGGCTGATCTGGTGTTTTGGCCGGGCGGTCGCGTCGCTAGTGCTGTGGCGGCTGCCAAAGGAATGGATCGGGTTCCCGATGCTTGGCGCTACTTTTGCACCGATCGCGATCTATCACATCGCGGCGACGGCGGGCTCGCCCCTTGCACCGGCGACCGATATCATGACGAGGGAATCGCCGTTCCTTCCTTTTTCGGAGTGGACAAAGAACAGGTTCTGGCCGCTGCTGGACGGAATGTATCTCAAGGCTGACGATGTGGCGGACGGTTCGATCTTTGCGATCTTCGCGATCCTATTTGTCCTTTTTGCGGTGTTCGTTTCGTTTTGGTTCAAGCGGGGCGACAGTTCGCGAAGCCTGATATTAGCCGGGATCTTTGCTGCGATCACAGCATCGGTGATAAATGAGAAGTTCATCCCTGTCCCGGCAGGGCATTGGCTGGCTTACGATTACAGGTTTGCGTCCACGACCTATGCGATCTGTCTTGTAACCGCCTCGATCGTGATCATTCGCCATCTGCCGGACATGCTGGCTAATGCCCGGTTCAGGGTCGCCTGCGGCGGGCTTGCCTTTGCGGCCCTCATTGCTTCGCTGGGGCATCTCGTTGGCGTCCGTGCGGCTTACTCGCGGTTTGACACGAGTGCCCGGCCGTATATGGAGAAGGTCTTGAATGGCGAATCGCCTGCCGGAATGGCCTTACCGCACAGCCGCTGGCACCCGGACGGGACGCTGATCAAGCTCTACGTTTGCATGGTTCAGCCCGACTGTAACCTGCCGGGAACGACATTTTATCACGGCTATTCGGGTGACCTCTATCCGGTTAAGTACGGTTCGAAACGACCGCAGTCAACTCCCGTCGCGACGAGTGGGACGCTCTCGAAGCCTCGTGGTATTGCCGCTGATCAACAGGGCAATTACTACGTCGCCGATACGGGAAATGGCCGGATCCAGGCGTTCGATCCGGAAGGGAAGTTTATCTCGACCTTCGGCGAGGGTCGCCTGCGAGAGCCGAACGGCATCGCGGTTACACCGGAAGGTGATATCTATGTGACTGATGCCCAACAGAATAAGCTCTTCAGGTTCGACCGCAACCGAAATCTCGTAAAGGAATGGTCCGGGCCGGCTCCCGGCTTTTATGGCCCGCGCGACGTTGCAGTGGGGCCGGGACGCATGCTTTTCATCGTCGACCAGGGAAACGGGCGCATTGTGCGGTTCGATGCCGCGACAGAGCAGTTCAGCTCATGGGGAAGCCTTGGCGAGGGAGAAGGCCAGTTTCGTGAGGCGACAGGGATCGCCACGGCCGACGGGTCGGTCCTCGTTGCGGATAATGGCAACGGACGTATACAGGTTTTTGACGGCGAAGGAAAATTTGTTCGCCGGTGGGACGTCCCCGATTGGCAGCGATTTGTGTGGCACTATCCCGACATCGCTTACGATGAAGCTCGAAAGCTCGTTTACGTTACCAGCGGGACAACGAAGCAGGTCATGGCATTTGACCTAAAAGGAAACCGATCTGATCCGCAGGCCTTGGCCGGCCTATCCGGCCTCGCAAATCCGTCGTCGCTGGCTATCGCTCCGGCGAGCAAGAAGCCCCGCCTCCTTGTGTTGGATACCGGGAATTCATCGGTCATGCAATTTCCATTACCGTCGAAATAGATCGTGGACGGTCAAGAACCCTAGTCGAACGAGAGGCATCGGTCGAGCATGGGACGTCTGCATTCGTAGAATTGATATAGCGAAAGGCTTCGGGCAATGCCGAACGAGCTGCCGCGGACGTCCGCGAAGAAGTGCCGTAGCACCGCCTCGATCTCTTTGGCCGTGT
>CAZMQR010000291.1:0-3512 GCA_964568325.1 uncultured Chloracidobacterium sp.
GTCGGCAATGCGTTTCTCAATATCGTCCAGACGTTCCTTCGACTTCTTGTCCGTCTCGCGGCCCAATGCCTGTTTCTCGATCTCAAGCTGCAATATCTCGCGCTCAAGCACGTCGATCTCCTGTGGCAAACTGTCGATCTCGATACGGATCCGCGACGCGGCCTCATCGATCAGGTCGATAGCCTTGTCCGGCAGGAAACGGTCGGTAATGTAGCGATTGGAAAGCGTGGCAGCGGCCACGATCGCGGCATCCTTGATGCGAACGCCGTGATGCACCTCGTATCTTTCTTTCAGTCCGCGCAGAATCGCGATCGTATCTTCGACCGTCGGTTCTCCGATGTAGACCTGCTGGAAACGCCTCTCAAGGGCCTTGTCTTTCTCGATATATTTTTGATACTCGGCCAGCGTCGTCGCACCGACCGCGCGTAAAGTTCCACGTGCAAGAGCCGGCTTGAGCATATTCGACGCGTCGATCGCTCCTTCACTGGCGCCGGCACCGACAAGCGTGTGCAGTTCGTCGATGAAGAGAATGATCTGCCCTTCGGCCTTCTCGATCTCTTTGAGAACGGCCTTGAGCCTGTCCTCAAACTCGCCGCGATACTTTGCACCGGCGAGCATTGCACCAAGGTCAAGTGAGACAAGGCGTTTGTTCTTTAACGTTTCCGGCACATCGCCCGAGACGATACGCTGAGCAAGGCCCTCGACGATGGCGGTCTTGCCAACGCCCGGCTCGCCGATCAGGACAGGGTTATTCTTCGTGCGACGCGAGAGAATTTGAATGGTCCGTCGTATCTCGTCGTCACGGCCGATCACAGGGTCGAGCTTGCCTTTTCGAGCGCGCTCGGTCAGGTCCTGAGCGTATTTTTCCAAGGCCTGGAAATTCTCTTCGGCGTTCTGGTCGGTGATACGCGATCCGCCGCGCATTTCGGTCACGACCTTTTCGAGGTCCTCACTCGACACGCCATTTGAGCGAAGAATGCGTCCTGCATCTCCCGTTTTCTCTGACGCGATGGCAAGCAGCAGATGCTCGGTCGAAAGGTATTCGTCCTCCATCTTTTCGGCCTCTTTCTGGGCATCCTGAAAGATGGTGTTCGTGCGCGACGAAAAATACTGCTGGCCGCCCGAGACCTTTGGAAACTTCGCAATGGCTGCCTCGACCTCGGTCAAAATGGCCTGCGAATTTGCGCCGATCTTACCGAGAATGGGCTTAACGACGCCTTCGGCCTGGGCCATCATCGCCGCGAGAACGTGCTCGGGCTCAACCTGCTGATTCTCGTTCCGCTCGGCGACGCCGATGGCCTCCTGCACGGCCTCTTGGCCGCGGATGGTGAATCTATCGAATCTCATAACGTTATTCTAACCGCAGAGATGCGGAGACGCAGAGAATATTAAGAATACCTTCATTCCCGGCGTCTCCGCGTCTCGGCGGTTCAATATATTACGCTATATTACGCTTCGGCCGTCTTGGCCTCGATCGTCTTAGCCTCGGGGTTAGCTCCCGAGATCTCGATCTTGCGAGCCTTGGTCTCCTCACGCTTCGGCAGCGTTACATGGAGAACGCCGTTCTCGAAATCAGCCTTAGCTCCTTCCGCCGTCACCGTCGGCGGCAGCGTGAATGATCTGGCAAACGATCCGTATCCGCGCTCGATGCGGTGATAATTGTCACCCTCATCCTTTTTCTCGAATCGCCGCTCACCCTTTAATGTGAGCATGTTGTTCTCAAACGACAATTCGAAATCGTCCTTGGTCATGCCGGGTAACTCCGCCTCGATCACGAGACTGTCGTTATTCTCAAAGACGTCAACGCGTGGATTCCAGGCATTCATAACGTCCTCGCGGCCGCTTGTGCCCGGATAACTTGCAGAGAAAAGCCTGTTTACCTCATCCTGGAGGCTCCGCATCTCTCTAAAAGGGTCATATTTTGCTAAAAACATAATTGTTTCCTCCAATAATTACAGGATATAGACTAACTACTTAGTCTATGGAAATAATAAAATATGAGTGTAAGATTGTCAAGTCACTGTTTTCTGCTTTTTTTGTGAATGAACGGGTGACAGTTTGCGGTTTGTCGGGTATATTTATTGGGCACCTTTTCCAGATCTCGATGAACGTCTTTCGCGAAGTCCTGTGGCCGATCGTCGCCGTTGTCGCCGCATTCATTGTGGGCGGCCTTATTGTCCTACTCATCGGCGACAATCCAATCGAGACATTTCGCCTGCTAGTCGGCAGCTCGTTTGGCTCGACGAAAGACATCGGCTACCTGCTCTTCTACGCAACGCCGCTGATCTTTACAGGCTTAGCGGTCATGGTCGCGTTTCGCTGTGGCCTATTGAACATCGGCGCCGAAGGGCAGCTGACGGTCGCGGCTTTCGCGACCGCCTGGGTAGGAATCAAGCTCGGCGGCACCGTCGTCAATACCTTTGGGCAGGATGTCGATTACTCGTGGGCGTCGCTGCCGGCGATACTGCTGGTCCCATTGTGTATCGCTACGGCAATGATCGTCGGCGGTATTTGGGGAGCGATTCCCGGAATTCTAAAAGCAAAGTTTGGCTCGCACGAGGTGATCAATACGATCATGCTCAATTTCATTGGCATCGCGCTGGTGAGCTACTTTACGCAGTATTACTACAAGCAGCCGGGCGACCCGATAATGCAGTCCGTGCCCATTGGTGAGGCGGCTCACATCCCGCGAATCAGCCAATACGTTCCGGGAATGCCGGATTTTGTTCCGTTGAGCATCGCATTCCTTATCTCGGTGCTGATGTGTGTGCTCGTTTGGATATTCATGTGGAAGACCAAATGGGGCTACGAACTGCGTGCTGTGGGCGAGAACCCATCAGCCGCCGAGTACGGCGGTATCAGCCCTAAGAAACAGATCGTTCTCGCAATGACGATATCGGGTGCACTGGCCGGAATGGTCGCGATCGGCGAGGTGATGGGCGACCGCTATCGCTATTATCACGATTTCTCGGGCGAGGTCGGATTTTTGGGCATCGCCGTGGCGCTGCTTGGGCGCAATCATCCGCTGGGAGTGTTCTTTGCGGCATTGTTCTTTGCCGTGCTTCGTCGGGGCGGGATATTTGTCGATGCTTTTACCGAGTACGTTTCAAAGGACCTGGTCGAGGTACTTCAGGCGGTGGTTATCCTGCTGGTAGCAAGCCTACAGCGTTTTTCGCGTAAATAGAATGAGCGAGATATTTACGATAGCACTGATCTTTTCGAGCCTCAGGCTGGCAACGCCGCTCATCTTCGCAGCGCTCGGCGGCCTCTTTTCGGAGCGTTCGGGCGTCATAAATATCGCCCTCGAAGGGTTGATGCTAGCCGGAGCATTCACCGGTGCTGTCGTAACCTACGAGCTGAGCCAGCCCGGCCCCGGGGTGCCCCACACGATTGTGCCGTTCATCGGCCTTGCCGCGGCTATTGTCGCCGGGGCCCTGACAGCTCTGCTTTACGCGATCGCAACGATCAAATTCGAGGCCGATCAGGTCGTCGCCGGCTTTGGTGTGAACATT
>CAZMQR010000292.1:0-3505 GCA_964568325.1 uncultured Chloracidobacterium sp.
GAAAAGGGAAAAAGTGAACAGGTGAAAAAGCCCGGAGATGTACTGTCTCGCGACTCAAAGTACGGGACAGTTGGGGCCGTTGCTCTCGACAGGAAAGGGAATATCGCCGCCGGGACATCGACCGGCGGGATGACAAATAAACGGTATGGCCGCGTGGGCGATGCCCCGATCATTGGGGCCGGAACTTATGCAAACAATGATACTTGCGGCGTTTCGGCGACGGGCTGGGGCGAATATTTCATCCGCGTCGGCGTCGCACGCGATATCTCGGCGTTGATGGAATACCGTGCGATGACAGTGCAAGCCGCCGCCGATGCGGTGCTCGCCAAGGTCAAGAAACTCGGCGGCGACGGCGGCGTGATCGCAATGGACAAATTCGGCAACATGGCCGTGTCATTCAACAGCGAGGGCATGTACCGCGCCTACATCAACGGTGACGGCAAGCCGGTGGTTGATATCTACAAATAGGGCGGAACCGCCCGCGTAAGCGGGCGGCATTCAAGATGGCAAATGACGCGCAATGGGACGACGCGGACCATCCGCAAGCCTATTTGATCACGTTTCGCACGTACGGAACCTGGCTCCATGGAGACGCGCGCGGCTCGATCGACCGGTACCACAATAAATACAATGGCCCCCGCGTTCCAGCCAACAAAACCATGCACAACCAGCATGCGGCTAGGCTGAAAGGCGGACCGGTGACGTTAGACGCAAGGCAGCGACCAGTCGTAGAGGCGGCGATTCGAGAAGTTTGCTGTCGGCGAGGTTGGAGCGTCTTGGCAATCAATATTAGAACGAATCATATCCACGTTGTTGTTTTCGTCGGAAGGTCTGATCCGGAGAGAGTGCTGCGCGATTTCAAGGCTTATTCTACAAGGGCGTTGAGAATCGCCGGACTCTGGACATTTGAGCACAGCCCGTGGGTTGATGGCGGCAGCAGGCGGTACTTATGGCGGGGTTCTAATGTAGCCGCCGCGTGTGATTATGTTATCAACGGTCAGGGTGAAGACCTGCCGGAATCTTTCTAAACTTGAATGCCACCTGCTTACGCAGGCGGTTCTGCCCTATGGTTTCAGCAGAGATCATCGCGATCGGCTCCGAACTCTTGACCCCGACTCGCACGGATACCAACAGTCTCTGGCTCACGGAGAAGCTCAACGATATCGGCATCGAGGTGATGCTCAAGACGATCGTGGGCGATGACGGCGCTCGGCTGGAGGAGGCTGTTGGCGACGCGATGCGGCGTTCCGATATCGTGATAACGACCGGCGGGCTGGGGCCGACGGCGGATGATATCACACGCGAATTTACGGCAAAGGCTGTCGGGCGTGATCTGGTGTATCACGATGATATCGAAGAGCATCTTCGCGAGCGGTTTCGCAATTGGGGCCGTGAGATGCCCGAGATCAATAAGCGGCAGGCATACGTGATCGAAGGAGCGGAGGTGCTTCCAAATCCCAATGGTTCGGCGGTCGGGATGATGGCTGAGATCGACGGGCGTTTGCTGATCGTGCTGCCCGGGCCGCCGCGTGAGAATCAGCCGATGTTTGCTGACCACGTGCTGCCGCGACTGAAGGAGTTGGCCGGTGATGTCCACGTCGCGAGGCGTGTGCTAAAGGTCTCGGGCATGGGCGAATCGGCAGTTGACGAGATCGCCGCGCCGATCTACACGCAATATGAGGGCGTGCAAACGTCCGTGTTATTTAACAAAAGCGAGGTTGAGATACATATTGCGGCGAGTTCGAGCGATGCAGAAGATGCTCAGACGACCGTCGATAAGCTGTCAGATGAGATCGCCGCGGCGTTAGGAAATGCGGTTTTCTCAATAAACGGCGAATCGATGGAGGCGGTCGTCGGCAGGCTGCTTATCGCGCGTTCGGAGACACTTTCAGTCGCTGAAAGCTGCACAGGCGGGCTGATCGGGCGGCGAATTACAGAGGTTCCGGGCTCGTCAGCTTATTTTCTTGAGGGCGCCGTCACCTATTCCAATGCCGCTAAAATACGAACGCTCGGCGTGTCGCCCGAAATTCTGGAAACGCACGGCGCAGTCAGCGCTGAATGTGCCGAGGCGATGGCCGCGGGAATGCGCGAGCGAGGCGGCACGACGCATGCCATCTCGGTCACGGGCATTGCAGGGCCAGACGGCGGCAGCGACGAAAAGCCCGTTGGAACGATCTTTATCGGCCATGCCGGGCCGAACGGCACAAAGTCGCTAAAACTCGTGCTTCCCGGCGACAGATACCTCATCAGATGGCGTTCGAGCCAGGCCGCGCTGGACTATCTTCGCCGACAGTTGTTGAAAGGTTGATTTTTTTGGCCAATAGACCGAAAATCGATGAGTATTGCCCCATCGGGCATCTCGTGAATTATTGAAACTTCACACAGATGCTCGCGTGTAACTATTTCAGCTAACTTGCGTTTAGCGGATCTACCTGACGCCGCACCAAATCGTTATGAAAAGATCAATCCACGTTCGCTTTTTCATGAGTGCCATGCTCGTTCTCTCGATGCTTTCGCCGTTGGCCACAGTGGCTCTCGCTGACGGAAAGAAGCATTTCAAGCGCGGCATGGAGCATGAGGCCGCTCAGGAATGGGATAAGGCCGTCGAAGAGTTCGCGATCGCGGTCAACGAGAATCCAAAGAGCCCTGAATACCGGCTCCATCTGATCCGGGCACTCTTTAACGCGTCGCAGATGTATATCAAGAAGGGCACGAACGCTGCGAAGGAGAGCGATTATCAATCGGCCTACGCGTCGTTTAGGCGTGCTTACGGATATGATCCGACGAATGAGTTGGCAAAGTCTGAGATGGACCGCATGGTCCGAATGATCAAGGCGGCCAACGGCGAAGGGACGGACAAGAAGGCAGAGACTGTCGGATTAAAGCTCGTGCCGACCGGCTATACGACCGGCAGCCCGACGGCGGCCGTGCCGCAGATACCGCAGAAGCTCGAACAGCTTCGCGACCTGCCGTTCCCGTCCGGCGTCGATCTGCAATTCATCATCAAGGAACTCGCCAAGGATCTCGATCTCAATGTTCTTTTCGATATCGAATCATTCCGCACGCAGGGCCGCAAGACGTTCATTGACCTAAAGAATGTGACGGCGGCGAGGGCGCTGGATTACATCTTTTTGCAGGAAGGGCTTTTCTTTCAAAAGGTCGGCCCGCGCACCATCCTGGTCGCGACACAGGCGCGACGGACACAGTATCAGCAGTTAGTGCTGAGGACATTTTATCTCGCAAATGCAGCTCCGAAAGACATTGCAAAGATCGTGCAGACGGCGATCCCGGCGCAGCCCGGCCGCAGCCAGACGATCGTGCTAACGGATGACGCGACAAACAGCGTGACCATCCGCGACACCGAGGAGAACATCAAGCTGATCGGCAAACTCATATCGTCGCTCGACAAGGATCGCGCCGAGGTCGTGATGGATGTTGCGATCTATGAGGTGAATAAATCGGACCTCCTTCAATTTGGAAATCAGATCGGCAACCAGAGCCAACT
>CAZMQR010000293.1:0-3503 GCA_964568325.1 uncultured Chloracidobacterium sp.
CCTGCGTGCTAGAATCCAAGTTCATGCTGCTCGAATCGCTCGAGGCCATCAACTTTCGCAATCTGTCAGGACGCCTGGAATTCTCGCCGGGCCTCAATGTCTTTGCGGGTGAGAATGGCGAAGGCAAGACAAACTGGCTCGAGGCGATAGCCCTGCTTGCATCGGCGAGGTCATTCAGGACATCTCGGCTGCCTGAGGCCGTAAGGTTTGACGCAGACGAGGCCGCTGTCCGGGGTAGCGTCCGCGAATCGCCCGGAATAGTCCGGGAGCTTCAGGTCACTATCGCGGGCAATATCAAGGTGATGGCCGTCAATGGGAAAAAAGAGGCGGCAAATCGATATCTCGGCCAACTTCACGCCGTTGTTTTTACGGCCGACGAGCTTGAGATCGTTCGGGGCACGCCGGAATCGCGCCGCCGCTTTCTCGACGAGGGTATAGTCGGGCTTCATCCGCCCTTTGTGCAGGTCCTCGCTGACTACAGTCGCGTCATTCGACAAAAGAATGCTTTGCTGAGCAATGCGGCAGAACAGCGGCTTTCTGCCGACAGTATTATGGAACGCCTGGCCCCGTGGAACGAGCACCTCGCTCAGCTTGCGGCGCGAGTTCACCGTGGACGGACGCGGTTTGTCGAACGGATCAATCAGGTCCTCGAGCGTCGTCTCTTCGGCCACGAGGAACTGGCCATCGAATATCATTCAGCGCTCGCCCGTCACGGCGACGTTACCGATTACGAGGGCCTGATCGCTGAGCGGCTGCAGGCCCGGACACAGGCCGAGCTCGCTGCGGGGCATTCGCTCATCGGCCCGCACCGCGATGACCTCGAGATCCGCTTTGACGGCCGCGACCTGCGTAAATTCGGTTCAGCCGGTCAACAGCGAAGCGCCCTTATGCTGCTTTTGCTATCGAATATTGCCGTTTTTTACGCGACACGGGGCGAATATCCGCTCTTCCTCATTGACGACATTGACGCCGAACTCGACTACAAACGTATCGGTAAACTGCTCGAGTTTCTTGACGGCAAGACGCAGACCTTCGTAACGACGTCAAAGGAGAGTTTTGTCGAGCGATTCGCCTCGTCGGGAGCAGTATTCCGTGTCGCCGCCGGCCGTGCCGAAATCCAATAAATAAAGCTACTTAATGCGGCCCGTCCGCTACGAAACGCCGCCAAGAAATGGTAAAATATAACTTGGATAATGAGCTCAAAGGCGTTGTCTCCCGCACTGTGACGGTCTCGGTATGATTGCAATTGCGGAGAGACAATTTAAGGCAGGAATACGAGGTTTACAATAGTTTTGGCTAAGGCAAAGAAAGAATACAGTGCAGATTCGATAACCGTCCTTGAGGGGCGCGATGCGGTGCGCAAGCGGCCCGCGATGTATATCGGCTCGACGAGCGAGATCGGACTGCATCATCTTGTTTACGAGGTCGTCGATAATTCGGTCGATGAGGCCTTGGCAGGTTTTTGCGATCGCGTCGAGGTCGTGATACACATCGACAATTCGATCACCGTTATCGATAACGGCCGTGGCATCCCGACCGACATCCACAAGCAGGAAGGCCGCTCGGCGGCTGAGGTCGTGATGACGGTGCTGCACGCGGGCGGCAAGTTTGACTCGAATTCCTACAAGGTCTCGGGCGGCCTGCACGGCGTCGGCGTGTCGTGTGTCAACTTCCTGAGCGAATTCCTCCGCCTCGAGATCTGGCGTGATGGCAAGACGCACGAGCAGGAATACGAACGCGGCATACCCGTGGCGCCGCTCAAGCAAACCGGCACGACGACAAAACGCGGGACAAAGGTCACGTTTCGCCCCGACACTGAGATATTCGAGACGACCAATTACAGTTTTGAGAAGCTGTCAGAACGGCTCCGCGAAAAGGCGTTTCTCAACAAAGGCATCCGTATCATCATCAAGGATGAGCGCGAGGAGGAAGAAAAGTCGCACGAGTTCTATTACAAGGGCGGCATCGCGGAATTCGTAAAACACCTCAACCGCAACAAGCAGGTCCTGCACGACGAGCCGCTATATTTCGAGAGCGTTGCCGACGACCTCTCGATCGAGGTATCGATGCAGTATAACGACGGCTACGACGAGAAGATATTCACCTTTGCCAATAACATCAACACCGTCGATGGTGGTACGCACCTGTCGGGCTTTCGCGGGGCGTTGACGCGCACGATCAATGCTTACGCCGAGACGTCGGGCATGACGAAGAATGCCAAGGTCACGCTCTCGGGCGACGATGCGCGTGAAGGCCTGGTGGCCGTGATCTCGGTCAAGCTGCCGCAGCCGCAGTTCGAAGGGCAGACGAAGGGCAAGCTGAATTCGCCCGTCAAGGGGCCTGTCGAATCGTTCCTTAACGATAAGCTCGGCGAGTATTTCGAACAGCATCCGGCCGTCGCCAAAAAGATCGTCGGCAAGGCCGTCGAGGCCGCTCGTGCACGCGAGGCCGCACGAAAGGCCCGCGAGATCGTCCGTAAATCTGCGATGGGCGGCTCGGGCCTGCCGGGCAAGTTGGCCGATTGTCAGGAAAAGGACCCTGCACTTTCAGAGATCTACATCGTCGAGGGCGACTCGGCCGGCGGCTCGGCCAAGCAGGGCCGCGACCGCAAGAATCAGGCCGTGCTGCCGCTCAAGGGCAAGATCCTGAACGTCGAAAAGGCGCGATTCGACAAGATGCTCGGCCACGGCGAGATCAAGGCGCTGATAACCGCGCTCGGTACCGGCATCGGCAAAGAGGATTTTGACGTCGCAAAGCTTCGCTATCACAAGATCTGCCTGATGACGGACGCCGACGTTGACGGCTCGCACATCCGCACGCTGCTCTTGACGTTCTTTTATCGCCAGATGCCCGAACTGCTTGAGGGCGGCTACGTTTACATCGCCCAACCGCCGCTCTACAAGGTAAAACGCGGCAAAAAGGAAGAGTACATCAAGGACGAAAAGGCGATGTTCCGCTACCTGATGCGTCAGGCGACCAGCGACGTGCAGGTCACGTCAAATGAACGCGGCGTCGAGGGCCGCGAACTCTCAAAGGCACTCGAACAAACGACCGAGCTCAAGAACTACAAGGAACGGCTCGCCCGACGTCTGTTTAACGATTCGCATCTCGTGCAGGTGCTGCTTGAGGCCTTTGGCGGGCGTGACGGCATCCTGAGCAAGCATTCCGTTCGCCTGCGAAAGATCTTTGGCGAACAGGAAATGATGGCCGAGGTCGAGGGCCGCCTCGCCGACGCCGGCTACAACACAGAACTCACCTCTGACGAAGAGCACGGCCTGTGGGAGATCGATATCTCGTATCCTAACGGCGGCCGGCTCAAGATCGACTGGAACCTCGCCAGCTATGTCGAATTCCAGAAGGCCGTCGAGCTAAAACGCGACCTCGAAGACTATTTCGCGGCTCCATTTGTCCTCGGCGAGAACGGCAAGAGCGAATCGCTCGACACCCGCGAAGACCTCCTCGAAAAGGTCATGAATCTGGCAAAAAAGGACCTCACCATCCAG
>CAZMQR010000294.1:0-3456 GCA_964568325.1 uncultured Chloracidobacterium sp.
AGTCAAGGATATCGCCATCAGAACCGACAGCAGGCCGAGAAAGCCGCTCGCGAATACGGTCGTGACAATGATCTGGCCGATGCCGATCGGGCCCGATACGGTGTCGCGTGCCGAACGCTCGCCCGAGCCGACTTGGCTGAGAGCACGGCCGGTCATACGCAGGATGCGTAAATTCTGATCAACTGACCATACAGCCGCGCCGACGATGCCTACGCTGTCACGCGTGTTCATCAGCGTCGGATCAAAAGCGATGCCGATACGCCAGTCGTCGTCCTTTTGCACGGCGTTCGTAGCGATCTCAACCCGCTGTCCGCCGCGGTTGATCACAAGGTTGATCGGCTGGTCCTTTGCCTCGCCGATGAGTGTCTTCATCTCCTGGCTGTTGCGGATCGGCTTTCCGTTGACGGACGTGATCCAGTCGCCTTTCTGAATTCCCGAACTTGCGGCCGGCATTGTCGGATCGATACTTCCGACGACGACAGGCTCGGTGCCGGCGTCAGGCGTCATCTCGAGGAAGCCGCCTGACTGGCCGTTTTCGGTGACCTTGGTCGGGGCGATGGTAAGTAGCGTCCGCTGTCCGGCACGCTCGACGGTGATCGGAGTTTGCTTCTCCGGAATGAGCAAGGCCTCGTCTTCGACACGGTCCCAGGACGGGTTTTCAGTTCCGGCAAAGCTGACGATCCTGTCGCCCGGTTTGATCCCGGCAAGATCAGCGGCTCCGCCCGGCTTTACAAAGCCGACGATCGGTGCCGGATTAGATGGCACGCCGTAGGCCAGGGCCAGGCCGAAAGGTATCGAAAGGGCGAGTACGATATTCATAAAGGGCCCGCCGAGCATGACGAGGAATTTTTGCCAGCGGGGACGAAGCTCGTATAGCTCGGACTGAGGCACCGGCTCGTTAGTCGTATCGGCCGCTTCCAGCGGGCCCGCGCCCTCGTCGCCATAGAGTTTTACATATGCGCCGAGAGGAATTGCCGATATACGATAGTCGGTGTGGCCAACCTTGAAGCCGACAAGCCGCGGGCCGAGGCCAAAAAATGAATACGCCTCGACGCGCATGCCGAAGACTTTTGCGACGAAAAAATGGCCGAGCTCGTGGATATTGATCGCCACGCCGAGCACAAAGAGTATTGCAAGGATCGAAATAAGAATATCGCTCATCTATAAATGCCTCGTTTCGAGGTAGTTCACTGTTAGAACTCGCGTCGAACGCGCGAGTTGTAATAAAAAGTCTAAAGTCGCCGATATGCCAGGTCAATCATGCCGGTATTGCAATTGAGCCGGCGCTTGAGGCGAGGGCGTCGCCAGCCGCGCCTCTCGCCCACACGTCGGCCGCGAGGATAGCGTCGATCGAGTCAGCTGCGAGGGCAGAGTGCTCCGACATCACTTTTCCATTAGTGCGAGCAATGTCCGGCAAGCCGCAGCGGCCGTCGAGGAACGCTGCGACGGCAATTTCGTTGGCGGCATTCAGCACGGCTGGGATCGTTCCGCCGGTGCGCAACGCCGTGTATGCCAGGGCGAGGCATGGAAACCTTTCGAGGTCCGGTTCCTCAAATTCCAGTCTGCTGAGACCTGCAATATCCAGCGGCGGCAGGCAGCCCGAGCGGCGCTCGGGATATGTTAGGGCATATTGTATCGGATGCCGCATATCGGTGACGCCCATTTGCGCGATCACCGAGCCGTCGATCATCTCGATCATAGAATGAATAACCGACTGCGGATGCACGACGACCGAGATCTGGTCGGCCTCGAAGCCAAAAAGCCATTTCGCCTCGATCACTTCAAGCCCCTTGTTCATCAGCGTTGCGGAGTCGACGGTGATCTTGTCGCCCATGTCCCAGTTCGGATGCGCGAGTGCCTCTTCGCGTGTTGCTGCGGCGATCTGCTGCTTGGTCCAGGTGCGAAAAGGGCCGCCCGAGGCTGTAAGGATCAATCGCTTCACTTCCGTCCGCTTCTCGCCACGCAGGCATTGATGAATGGCGTTGTGCTCGCTGTCGACCGGCAGTATTTCTGCGCCGGAAGCCCGGGCGGCTTTCGTCATCAGTTCACCGGCCATAACGAGAGTTTCTTTATTGGCCAGAGCGACACGTTTACCAGCCTCTATAGCCCGAAGAGTCGGCAGAAAACCGACTGCGCCGACCGTAGCGGATACGACCGTTTCAGCCTGCGGATGCGTCGCCACGGCGATCATGCCGTCGGTATTCAATTCGATCTTCGGCGGCGTTATGCCGAGCGGGTGAAGGGCGCGTTCCAAGTCTTCGGCACAGGTATGGTCGTCACACGACACCAATTCGGGCCGAAATTTGCCGATCTGCTCGGCAAACTTCGACATATTCCGCCCGGCCGCCATCGCGACGACGCGGATATCACCGAGATGTTCGATTACTTTTAAGGTGCTGCAGCCGATAGAGCCGGTCGAGCCAAGGATGGAAACGGACCTCATAATCGCAAATGACAGATTACCATAAACGGCAGGCCTACGGACTTTTTACAGGTTTGACGGCCGCTTTAGCCGGTCTTGCGGGCTGTATGAATCGGAGAGCATCGCGCATTTCTTCCGCGTCGCCCGTGATGAGGCGGGCACTGCGTTCGCGGGTCAGGTAGGCCCAGAACCATGCGAACATCACCGACAGCCGATTGCGGAAGCCGATCAGGAAATAGACATGAAGGAACAGCCACATGAACCAGGCGATGATGCCGCGAAACTTCATTCCTGCGGCCTGCGCGATAGCCTTTTTGCGGCCGATGGTGGCCATCGAGCCCTTGTCCCAGTAGACGAAAGGCTCGCGCGGTTTGTCCTTCAGCTCGTTAAGGATGTTGTGCGCCGTCGCAGCACCCATCTGCATCGCGGCGGGCGAAACGCCGGGGACGGGCTCGCCGTTTTCTTGCAGCATATGAACCATATCGCCGACTACAAAGATATTCGGCGAGCCCTTGATAGAAAGATCGCTCTCGACCGCGACCCGGCCCGCCTTGTCGATCTGGACGCCTAAGGCCTTGCCGAGCGGCGATGCGGCGACACCGGTGGCCCAGAGGACGACGTCGCAATCGACCCAATCATCACCGACACGGACGCGGCCGGGTTCGATGTCTGTGACAAAGCTGTTCAGGTGGACCTCGACGCCGAGCGATTCGAGTTGTTCTTTGGCACTCGCCGACAGGTCTTTGCCAAACGTTCCGAGGATCTTGTCCGATCCCTCGAAGAGCATGACGTTGGCTTTTCGGGTATCGATGGCCTTAAAGTCGTTCGCCAATGCCTTTCGTGCGATGTCCGCGATCGCTCCCGCCAGCTCAACGCCCGTCGGGCCGCCGCCAACGACGACAAAATTGAGTTGTTTTTGGTTTCCGGTAAGATACGCTTCGCGTTCGGCGAGCTCGAACGCCAGCAGCACGCGGCGGCGTATCTCGACGGCATCCTCGATCGTCTTGAGGCCCGGAGCCGACGTTTCCCATTCG
>CAZMQR010000295.1:0-3452 GCA_964568325.1 uncultured Chloracidobacterium sp.
CGAAAGGCATAGGCCGAGCGAACATTCGATCACGATCAGGCGCTCTCTCTGCCGCTGAGGCTCACGTCGAGCGGCTTTCTAAGCGGTGAAGTCAGCTTGCAGGGCCTCGATGGCCCGCT
The DNA here is from genome assembly GCA_964568325.1 of uncultured Chloracidobacterium sp. Classification (GTDB taxonomy): domain Bacteria; phylum Acidobacteriota; class Blastocatellia; order Pyrinomonadales; family Pyrinomonadaceae; genus OLB17. The sequence goes on from CAZMQR010000295.1 coordinate 120, forward strand.
TAATTTCATAGTCGATACCGGCGCCAGCGTGTCGGTCATTTCAGATCGTGTCGCCGGCGTCGAGAGCATTATGCCGTTTATGAATGACGAGAAGATGCGTGTGTTCGGCTCGGCGGGCGTCAAGGAAGACGTACCCACCTATCTGCTGCCGAGCGTTCGGTTTGGCAGCCATACGCGAACCGACATCATGGCCGTCGCCCTCGATCTCGACCTGATAAATGAGGCGTCGGGATGGGAACAGTCAGGTATTCTCGGTGGAAATTTCCTTAAGAATTACAGGCTGACGTTTGATTTTAAGAATTCGAAAGTGATCTTCGCTGACATCAGGCGTGAAAACGAGTGAAGATTAGCCTCTATCTCGAGACGTCCGTCGTCGGTGCCTATCTCGACAACAGCGAACCCTTTCGCCGTGACCTGACGATCCGATGGTGGGAACACGAACTGGGCGAATACCGCGCCTGCAGCTCGATCCTCGTTCAACGTGAATTGGAACGCCTCCCCGAACCACACCGCACAGGCTATCTCAACCTCGTTCAGCCGCTAGAACAACTCGACCTGACCGAGGAGGCCGCTATCCTCGCCGACGGCTATATCGACCGAGGCATCTTTAGCCGCAAATACATCGCCGATGCCATCCACGTTGCCATCGCCTCGATACATAAGATCGACTATCTTGTCACCTGGAATTTCGGCCACCTGGCCAACGTCCGCAAACAGGCCCGCCTCCGCCGATTCAATACCGACGCCGGCTTCTTCTCCCCGACCATAATCACACCCGAATTTCTCGTTCACACACCAAGGTAAGCTGCCCTATTCCGGCAAATTCATCCGCTTCTGCAAGTCCAGCAAACCGGGGACATCTCGCAGGAAGTTGAATAATGTCAGCGGCGTCTGGTCAAAAAGCTCCATGGTGGTCTATTCGCTGAATCCGACCTTTCGGAGCAGCTCAGAAAAGCGCGGATCCGAACGGAGCGAATCAAATTTAACGTCCACTTTAAGGAACGGCAGCCATATCGCTCGCTCATCCAACGCTTTGTCGAGCCAGGTAAAGGCGTGCTCGTTATCACCAAGCGACGCATAGATCTGTGCGAAGTTTAGCGCTGAAACGTTTCCTTTTGCTGTTCGCTTCTCGAACTCACTTAGGATCGCGAGAGCTTTTTCACGCTTCCCGGCTCTCGCATAGACATAGCCTGCGACAGCGAGGGCCTGAGGGTCCATCGTCTCGGGCTTGGTCTCCTCGATGGTCGCAATGGCCGCGCCCAGATCGCCCGCCTGGACATACGCCTCGGCAAGAAAGCTCTGCGAGACAGGATATTTCGGATTCATTTCAAGCACATCCAGAAACTGGGCGATAGCCCGATCCGTCTGTCCGGCCCAGTGAAGGCTGACGCCGATGGCATTATTGTTCGGCGGCGACAACGGGTCGAGTGCGTGTCCGCGCCGCATCTCGACGAGACTCTCGTCAAATCGTCCCATCAGTGCAAGAAACCATCCGTACCACATATGCACCGATGCGCTGCCCGGGTTCAGTTCTATCGCTCGTTTGAATTCGCTTTCGGCTGCCGAATAGTCCCAGTCGAAGTACATTTTGATCAGCGCCTGCGAATTATGCGCTTCGGCAAGCGACGTGTCCAGGGTCAACGCCCTATCGGCCGCTTCTCTCGCCTCATTTCGCACATCTCCCGATGAAAATGAGAAAAACAAGAGTTCGACGTACGCATCCGCCAGCGCTGCGTAAGCCGATGGGTACTTGGGGTCGATGCTGATGGTCCTCTTAAAATTCTCGATAGCCTTCTCAAAATCTGTGGGCGTCCACCTGTTAAAATGTGAAAGGCCTCGCAAGTAGAATTCGTACGCCTCGGGACTTTGAGTGCGGCGCTTCAGCATAGAAGTCTTCTCATCACCGAGGAGTTTTATCTTCAAGGCATCGACCACGGCTACCGTGATCTCGTCCTGAATGTCGAAAATGTCTTTCATCTCGCGATCGTACCGCTCTGACCAAAGCTGATATCCGTCGGCTGCATTGACAAGCTGCACGTTGATCCGCAATCGGTCTCCGGCTCGCCTGACGCTGCCTTCGACAACCTTGCTGACATTCAACGCGTCGGCGATCTCCCCTAACTTTGTATCTTTTCCTTTGAATGAAAAAGTCGAGGTTCGGGCAGCAACTTTAAGGTTTTCGATCCGGGCCAACGCATTCAATAATTCTTCCGACAACCCATCGCAAAAAAATTCGTTGTCTGCATCAGCACTCACGTTCGTGAATGGCAGCACCGCGATCGAAATTGCTGCCCGTTTACGGGATTCAGCCGAGTCGAAAAGAGCAGTCGGCCTTTCCGACGAACGCTCGCCCCCTCTTGGCAGTATGGCCGTCGCCGGTTCGAGCAGCGCGTTTCCATCCTCAAGACAGTAGAACAAACTGTCGTCATAATAATCTCTCCTGCATTGCGGGCAGCGTTTCATAGCGATGATTTTGGGTTGGGTTCAAGCTAGTTTGCCCTTATGGCGTAAACCAGTCAACCTTTCCGCCAAAAGAAAAAGGCCGCGAAATTCGCGGCCTGACAGTGTTTGTCATGTCTCAGTTATCGCCCGATGCCGTAGATATACGGGGCGATGATGAGCGAGACGATGGACATCAGCTTGATGAGGATGTTCATCGATGGGCCTGAGGTGTCTTTGAAGGGGTCGCCGACGGTGTCGCCGGTAACTGACGCCTTATGGGGCTCAGAGCCTTTGTACACGATCTCGCCGTTGATCTCGACACCTTTTTCAAACGATTTCTTTGCGTTGTCCCACGCGCCGCCGGCGTTATTTTGAAAGATGCCCATTAGCACGCCGCTGACGGTGACACCCGCGAGCAGGCCGCCGAGCACCTCGGGGCCGAAGCTGAAACCGACAACAACAGGCGTGATCAGAGCGATAGCGCCGGGCATTATCATTTCGCGGATCGAGGCCTTTGTCGATATCGCAACACACTTCTCATACTCAGGCTGCGCCTCGTATTCCATGATGCCCGGGATCTCGCGAAACTGCCGCCTGACCTCCTCCACCATATCCATCGCGGCGCGACCCACAGCCTGGATCGCCAGGGCCGAGAAGATGAACGGTATCATGCCGCCGATAAACAGGCCAGCGAGCACATTTGCCTTGTAAATATCGATACGCTCGATGCCCGCGATACCGACAAAAGCGGCGAATAACGCCAAAGCCGTCAGCGCGGCCGATGCGATAGCAAAGCCCTTGCCCGTGGCCGCGGTCGTGTTGCCGACGGCGTCGAGGATGTCGGTTCGCTCGCGGACCTCGGCGGGAAGCTGGCTCATCTCGGCGATGCCG
>CAZMQR010000296.1:0-3446 GCA_964568325.1 uncultured Chloracidobacterium sp.
GGGCGGGTAGAATAGAAATTCGGGACTTAGATATGGCGAAAACATCCGCGGCAGGGAACTGGCGGCAAAATCGATCTGCGTGCTTACCGCGACGCCGATGCCCAGACAGGCAATGAAACCTCCGACCAAAACTGCCGCTGCAGCAAGCCGTGAATACGGTTTTTTCGCCTTCTTCTCGCCTTCATCCAGGATCGACTCGTGAATGTCAGTTTCGGATTCGGTGTATCGCTCCAAGCCCTCGCGGAAACGGCCTACTAAGTGGATGACACCGACGAGGAACAGGGCGACTATGATGATCTTGCCGATGACGAGGGATTCCGCAAATATGCGCGGCTTTAGGGCGGTTACGATTATCGCTGAGACAAATAGAGCGACGACCGGGTAAACGATCTTTTGAAACGCCAAGGCCTCATCGCGTTCCTCGGCCAGCAGTTGGTCAATGATGTCATTGTAACGCTTTTCGACGACCATTTGCCGCCAACGCTGGATATGTGGATTTGACGAGAGGAATGGATCGCCGTTTGAGCCGGCTGTTACCTCCTGGAGGCGTTGGTCATATTTGCGACGTTCTTTCGCATTGCCGAGGACCTCATAGGCCTCGGCGATGGCGGCGAACCTTAGAGCAGTTTCCTCGGAGCCTGTGTGGCTGTCGGGATGCAGCTTTCGCGCCAGCCGGCGATAGGCCGACTTTATCTCCGCCCCTGAAGCGTCCGTCGAAACCTTAAGTATGTCGTAGTAATTCACCATCGCAGGCGGCTAAAGCGAGGTATTCGGGAGACGTGCGCGACACGGTCGCGAGCAAGAAAATCATACCATAGAACCGCCTAACGCCGCGGTCATATGAAATTCCCACGGATCGCGTCCATCAATGCCGTCGCCTTTGTGACCGTCTCGTCCCACTCGTTGTCCGGCTCGCTGTCGATAACGATGCCGCCGCCCACGTTGAAAGTCGCCGTTCCGTCACGAATCACCATCGTGCGAATGGCGACATTCAGATCGAAAGTCGCCAAGTTTGTTCCCCAACTCGCAGGCACGTGATACCCGATCGCTCCCATCGACAGGCCGCGATCTGCCGGTTCGATCTCGTCGATGATCTGCATCGTGCTGATCTTTGGCGCGCCCGTGATCGAGCCGCACGGGAAGACGGCGCGGAGCAATTCCGAAAATTTCGTGTCCTCTCTCAACTGCCCTTCGATGGTCGAGACGAGATGGAAAAATGTCGGATGTTCCTCGATCTCGCAGAGCTTCGCGACCGATACGCTGCCAAATTCGCACACGCGGCCGATGTCGTTACGGAGAAGATCGACGATCATGGTGTTCTCGGCACGGTCTTTTTCGCTTGCTAGCAATTCCGAGCGAAGAGCCGCGTCATCCGCGGCATTTCGCCCTCTTGGCCGTGTTCCTTTGATAGGCGACGTAGAGATATTTCGGCCATTGACCCGTATGAAGCGTTCGGGCGAAGCTGAGATGACCGTCGAGCCCGGACGAGTAATAAACGCCGAGAACGGCGCCGGATGGTCGCGCCTTAGGCGCGAGAATATGATCTGCGGTGACAATTCAACCGGCAAGACCGCCGATAACTGTCTCGTTAGGTTTGTCTGGTACGTGTTGCCGCAGCGGATCTGTTCCTGAATCTCCTTGATCGCTGCCAGATATGCCTTTTTCGAGAAGTTTGAATTTACTGCAACCGGCAAATCTGAAATTTCAGATCTAAGATTTGAAATATTCTTGTGCAGAATGGGATTCAAGCTCGCGGGATCCAGATTCGGCCCCTGAAGCATTGTTTCACCTGTCCGATAATCGTGAACGATCAATGCGTCAAAAAAGGCGAGAAAGATGTCCGGTTCGCCTGCGATGTCGCGGCTTCCCTTGCGCGGGCCGATATTTAGCAGTTTGCGGCCGAGATCGTATGAGATCGTAAGGATCGCAGCCATTCCGGCGGAAAGTTTGGTTTCGAGGTTGTTGAGCGTTGTTCCAGCATCATCGAAATTCAATTCGATCACTTCGACTGGCTTCACGCCGGCGATCAGCAGGTGCGAATCGAGATAGCCGACGCCGCAGCTGTCGAGGATGCACACCGTCTCGGTCTCAGAGAGTTTGAGCAGGGCTGAGACAAGTTCGTCGGCGGTGAGGTCTGGTTGGGGCACGGGCGAATTTTAGCACGCGGGGCGAGCGTTTCACTTGGGCGTAGATTTCGCGTAATATGTTTCCGACCTCACCCCAACGAAAACTATGGATCCAACAGCAAGCGAACGCCAGACCCTTATCCGCGGCCTCGGACTGATCGCGGCCGTATCCGTCATTATCGGCAACGTCATCGGCACAGGCGTTTTTCTCAAGGCGCGGGTGATGACGTGTAATGTCGGCACGCCGGGCTGGGTCATTGCCGCGTGGATCGCGGCCGGCCTGCTGTCGCTGGCCGGTGCACTGACCTACGCCGAGTTGACCGCGATGAAGCCCGAGGCCGCCGGGCCGTATGCCTTTCTGCGTGACAGTTATGGCCGCCTGTCGAGTTTCCTCTTCGGCTGGACGCAGATGTTCATTGCCCGCACGGGAGCGCAGGCGAGCGTCGCTGTTGTCTTTGCCATTGCACTGAATGATTACCTAAACGGAGCACTCAAGCAGACCCTGTTCCAAACGAGCGTTTTTGGTTATCCGTATGAAGTAACCTCGCTGCAGATCATCGCCGTCGTCGTGATCGCGATCTTTACAACCCTTAATTGCCTGTCCGTCAGGATGAGCGGCCAGATCGCGACGTGGCTCACGATGATAAAGATCGGGCTCGTGCTGGGCGTGGCGTTTGGGGCGTTTCTTTTTGTAACCGGTGGCGGATTTGCCAATTTTTCGCTCGCGAACACCGGCGGAGCCTGTGAAGGCGTTGCCGCGGCCGTAAATGTGAGCTCGCCGGAATATACGTTTATCGCAGGCTTTGGCGCGGCAATGCTCGCGGCACTGTGGGGTTACGACGGTTGGGACAATTTGTCGTTCGTCGCCGGCGAAGTAAAGGACCCGAACCGCAACATTCCGATCGCGATCATCGGCAGTGTTGTGGCTGTGATCGTGCTCTATGTGGTCGCGAATGCCGCCTACTATTATGTACTCGATCCAACTGCGGTCGCTTCGGTATCGAAAGACTCTACGGTAGCGAAGATCGTAGTCAGCAAATTCTTCGGCGGCGATGCGCTAAGCCTTGCGACGGGCGTCGCAGTGGCTATTTTCACGATCGGCCTGATGCTGTCCAGCCTCGGCACACTGCATACATCGATATTGAGCGCGTCTCGGCTGCCGTATGCGATGGCTTCGGACCGGATGATGTTTGGCAAATTCGCAAAGGTGTCGGTGCAGGCTGTTCCGATAAATGGTGTTTTGTTCCAGGGTGTTTGGGCGAGCATTTTGGCGTTGTCAGGCTCGTTCGACACGCTGACAGATTACGTAATATTCGGTTC
>CAZMQR010000297.1:0-3434 GCA_964568325.1 uncultured Chloracidobacterium sp.
TCCTCGCCGCCTGGAGCGACCGCGTCGGCGTGGATATCGCAAAACAGATCGCCGCATCTGCCTCGAATGCAGCCGGCATCGCCTCGGCCGCATCGGCGAAGGGATTTGCGGCTAAGGACCAGAAGAGCTTTATACTCGGTTCGCCGCTCGGTGAAGGAGCGACCGCCGCCACAGGCGAGGCGATAGAGGACGCTATTTTCGCTCTCAAGGCCGGTGAGGCCACTAAGACGCCGGTCAAGGTCGGCGAGAATTGGTTCATCGTCGGCGTCACAAAGCGTGAGGATGCTAACGAAGCTGACTTTCCGGCCCAGCGGTCAAATCTGCTCGAACAGATGCTGGCCAGCCGGCGCTCGGCATTCTTTGGCGATTATCAGGCCGCCGCAAAGAAACGCTATGAGACGGACGGCGCGATCACGATCTACAAAGAGGTCCTTGATCGGATCGACGCTCAATCGGCGGCCACTCAGTGACCAATTAGAAAGGGCAGCAGGTTTGACCTGCTGCCCTTCCTCATGGCCTGCCAAGAGGCTACTTCGTATGGAGTTCTGCGTAGTGGACGAAGAACCAATACGTGATTCCTGCCCAAATCGCAAGATTAACAAGCGACGCTATCAGCCCCAGGTTACGCGTCGATTGATTGCGTCCGCCGGTTCGGTCGCCTTTGCCGTACATCAGGACCGCGATCAGGATGCCGGTGATGGCCCACGCGAATGAGCGAACGGCCACCTCGATCCATGCCGTTCCCCATACCTGCCAAATAGTCAGCCCGATCGCGAGGATGATGGCCAGGATAGCTGCGACAGGAGGCCGATAGTCGGCCGGCGTCTGCCGGTTGGCGTCAGCGTCTGACACCTTGCCGAGGTGGCTGTTGTTATAGCTGTAGGCAAAGTAAACAACAAGGCCGATCGACATCCAGTCGATGAGCCGGATCCATGTATCAAGCGGCAGGCTGTTCATCAGGTAGGCTGCCGACAACACCGTAAAGATCGGGATGATCGGTGAGAACGGCACCTTGAACGGGCGATTCAGGGCCGGATTCGATGATCGAAGAATGATGATGCCTGTGGCAACGATGACGAATGCGAACAGCGTCCCGATGCTGACGAGTTCGCCGAGGAGGCTGATGGGAACGAAACCCGCCAGAACCGCGACGATGATGCCGGTGATGGCCGTCGTAATATGCGGCGTCTGGTAACGCGGATGTACCTTCGCTGCCCATTCGGGCAGCAGGCCGTCCTTAGACATCGAATAAAATACGCGTGGCTGGCCCATCACCATGACGACCATCGTCGAACTCAACCCGAGCACGGCACCGACCTTAATGATCGTGGGAAAGACGGCGAAGACCGCACCCATCGTCGTGCCTTTCGAGACCTTGGCGGCTTCGTCGATCGCGGTTGCGATCGGAGCGGCGGCGTTGGTCAACAGCTTGTAATCGACCAGGCCGACCATGATACCGGAAACCAAAATATAGAGAACGGTACATACCGCCAGCGAACCAAGGATCCCGATAGGCATATCCCTTTTGGGGTTCTTAGCCTCCTGTGCGGCCGTCGAAACCGCGTCAAAGCCTATATAGGCAAAGAAGATCACGGCCGCGCCCGTGACCACACCGCTGAACCCATATGGCATAAATTCCGCACAGCCGGGACTTCCGACCGTGCAGCCGATGCCCATATTCGCCGTATTGACGTATCCGATGCCGGCGACGATAAAGAGGACGACCACGAGCGTCTTAATGATCACGATAAAGCTGTTAAAGCTCGCGGATTCCTTGATGCCGCGTATCAGCAGCAGCGTAACCGCCACAGCGATCAAAGCGGCAGGAAGGTTGAAAACGCCAGTCCCTATGACATTGCCGGCGGTATCCTTGAGTTGTTGCCCGGGCGGCGCGCTGAGGCTCAATGGAAAGTTGATGCCGAGCGTGTCACGCATAAGGCTGACAACGTATCCCGACCAACCGACAGCAACTGTCGCGGCGCCGAACGCGTACTCCAGGATCAGGTCCCAACCGATGATCCACGCAATAAACTCGCCCAGCGTGCCGTATCCGTACGCATACGCCGAGCCTGAGATCGGCACCGACGCCGCAAATTCCGAATAGCACAGTGCGGCAAAGGCACTCACGATCCCGGCCAGGATCATCGATATGACCACAGCGGGGCCGGCATGTTTGCCGGCAGCCTGGCCAGTCAACACAAAGATCCCTGTCCCGATGATCGCACCTATGCCGAGCATCGTAAGGTCGAGTGCCGACAGCGCCTTTTTTAAGGTATGCTCGCCTGATTCCTCGGCTTCGGCGATGATCTGGTCGATCGGTTTGGTCGCAAATAGTGACATGAAAACCTCCTAGAGGGTTGATTTAGCTGTTTATTCCTCGGTCGAATCCTGTCTCGCGGAGACGCTCCTCCAAATAAAGTACACCGGAACGCCGGTCAACACGATCAAGAGTCCCGGCCATGTCGCGGTCGTCTGATAAATGAACAGGACCGCCAGAATAACGGTCGCGCCGAGAACGTAGAGGGCCGGCACGATCGGATAGCCGTAGGCCTTATACGGACGTTCGGCGTCGGGTTGTTTCACGCGGAGGACAAAAACCGCCGCGATAGCAAGAATGTAAAAGATCAGTGCCGACGATATGACGTAGGTCAGCAGGTCGTTATAAAGGCTGCCGTATGAACCGTCAGCCTTGACGGTCCTCGGCAGAACGTAGAATACCGCCAGAATGCACTGAACGATGATGCCCCATGCCGGAACATGAAACTTATTCAGCCGGCCGACGGCCTGAAAGAACAGCCCATCCTTGGCCATTGCGTAATACGCACGCGGCCCCGCGAGTATCAAGCCATTATTGCAGCCAAAGGTCGAGATCATGATGGCTACGGCCATCAACGTCGCTCCGGCACCGGGGAAGATCACCTCGGCCGACGCCGACCCGACACGATCGCTCGCGACCTTTTGAATGTCCTCAAAGCGGAGCGTGACGAGATAGGCGATATTTGCGAGCAGATACAAAACGATCACGCCGCCTGTTCCAAAAAGCAGTGACAACGGCAGATTTCGCTGCGGATCCCTCACTTCACCTGCCGTAAAGGTCACGTTATGCCACGCATCGGCCGAAAACAGCGAGTTGGTCTGAGCCACGCAAATACCGACAAAGAGTCCGAAAGCGACGACCGCCGTCAACCCATCGCCGACATCCTGAAGATTGCCTCGCACGGTCCAAAAATCATTAAAATTCGCTGCGGCAATATCGCCGTGCGAAATTAGCCCGACGGCTATGCCTAAAACGATCAGTGCGACCAACGCGCCGGTCTTGGCGAACGTGAATGTGTTCTGGACCAGCTTGCCGAGCTTGAGGCCGCGGGTGTTCAGCCACGTCAGGAAGACGATCATGACGATCCCGAGGAGCTGCGCCGTTGAGAGCGAAAACG
>CAZMQR010000298.1:0-3428 GCA_964568325.1 uncultured Chloracidobacterium sp.
AAAACGCCGGAGGCAGCCGAGGTGCTCCGCCGCAAGCTGGGCGAGAACGGCGTAAAATTCAGCGACGTCCGCCGCATCCTGCTTACCCACGCCCACGAGGACCATTGCGGCCTCGCCAAACAGGTCCGCGACGAGGCGAAGGACGCTGAGATCTTTGTGCACGAATGGGAAACGGGCCATCTCTTCGGGCGGCTGGCCCGCGAGGAGCATCGGGCGCTGATGCGGCGGTCGGGCGTTCCCGACGCTGTCTTTGACGAGATGCAGGCGTTGTATGAGGAGATCAGCCTGCTCACCGATTCGCTTGGTGAGGGCGAATTTCGGCCGCTTGCCGACGAGATGGAGATCGAATTCTCGTCAGGCTCGCTGAAGGTGCTGCACACGCCCGGGCACACGCCGGGCTCGTGCTCATTTGTCCGCGAGGCCGACCGAACGCTCATCTGCGGCGACTGCGTGCTAAAACGCATCACGCCAAATCCGATATTGTCGCCCGACCCGACGGATCCGGCCCGGCGTTTCAGGTCGCTCGCCGAATACCTCGTCAGCCTGGCGAGGCTGCGGTCGCTGTCGCCAACCCTCGTTTACGGCGGCCACGGAGAGGCGGTGACCGATTTTGAAGAGATTTTCCACCGCTATGTGCGTGCCATCGACGACCGCCAGGCCCGCGTCATCTCGCTCGTAACAAAAGACGGCGTCACGGCCTTTGACGTCGCCCGACGGCTGTTTCCCGATTCATTCAGCCACGACGTGCACCGGTTTTTGGCTATCTCAGAGTCGATCGCGCATCTGGACTATGCCTCATCCGAGGGCAAGGTCGGCATGGAGATGAGTGGGGAGGTTGAGTATTACAGACTCAACACTATATAGAGCAGTAAGGAAGGCGGGCTTGCCCCCGCTGAAATAGTGATGGCGAAGAAATGGCATAACAAGAACCTTCCCGGCGCACTCCATTTCGTAACCGGTGTTGTTCATGACCGAAAGCCGATCTTTAAGCGCGACGAATTCTGTAGGGCCTTTCTTCATGAGCTACAAGATTTACGAGCAAACGTCGAATGTAAATTGATTGCCTTTGTCCTGATGCTCGATCATTTCCATTTCGTCGCTAATCCGAGGGATGGAGACATTCAAGCCGCAACGGGAAAGCTTAAGAGCTTCTCAGCAAAACGCATTATCAACCTTTCACCAGCAAGGATGTTTTGGACCGGCCGCGTAAATCAGGTTTGGCAGGAGAGCTTTAGGGCATTGCCGCTGTGGAGCCGATGGATGATCGATCAAAAGATCAATTACATCCATGCGAATCCTGTCCGCTCGAACCTATGTGACTCTGCCGAAGATTATCCATGGACTAGCTTTCGTGCATTCTACCGTGATGAACACGATCCGCTGTTCGCAATCGACCGCAATTGGTGGTGGGACGATGATGAAGAGAAATTGCGCACGTCTCTACTGAATTGGGAAACGGAGCAGCAGGAGAAACTACTGGATACTATCGAAAAGAACCGAGACAGGATCGAACGCTGAGATCACCCCACCAAAGAGCGGGGGCAAGCCCGCCTTCCTGACTGCCTATTGGGGAAGTTGTCGCTTTACGGCAATGCCGCCTCGAAAGGGACGTTCGACGTGGCGGCCATTTGGCTTATTGTGTCGGTGATCTTGGTGATGTCGGCAAAGCCGGGCAGTTGGCGCACGCGCTGGGTGACCTTGGTATCGATGGTGTCGAGGCCGTCGCCCTTTGAGAAGAGCGTTTGGACGAGATACTGCGTGCGGCGCTTGGCTAATGAGCCCTGGCCAACCGGGGCCCAGAAATGGTTCGCGACAAATCGGGCGATCCGACGGGCCGTTTTGTTACGGCCCAGTTCGAGCTTGGCGACAGACCAGTAAAACTGGTTGTGTGCGGATTCCTCCTTGATGATGGCGTCGAGGATCGGGTTGAGCACGGGATGATCGGTCAGGGCTTTTAGTCTGCGATAGCCCTGGGCGGCCTCCATTTCGTGGATCGCGCCAAAGGTCATATGCGTCGCCGTAAACCTTTTACCGATAAGGTTTGTCAGCGTCGTAAGCATAAAGGCATTCGTCCGGTAGGCCGCTGTCACGTTACGCCGCACCTGTTCCTGCCAATTCTTGTCCGATCCGTAGCCGAGCTCGTTGAGGAAGCGATCCATCATCTCGCCGTGCGTGATCTCCTCGACGCCCCAGCGTTCCATGAACTTGCTGATGTGCGGATCCTTGCCGGTAGGCGTCCGGCGCAGCTCACGGTGATACATGTCCGTCAGCGTCTCGACGTCGCGCATGTAAAACAGCACGGGCACAAACCGCTCATCAAACGGCGTGTCGCGCACCTTGCCCCACGGGACCGACGAGATAAACTCCGGCGTCAGAGCACGCTCCTGCCGCTCATACCAGTCAAGGACATCCTTGTTCGAATCAAATGCCATCCGTTTCGGCTCTTGTTCTCTTCAATCTCTGCGTTCCTACTTCTCTGCGTCCTCTGCGGGGACATCTTCTTGAGTCTCAGTCAACTCGGGCTCCACGCAGAGGGCACAGAGGATTTCGCAGAGAATCGCGGAGAGTTGTCACTCGTTCTTGACGTTCAACCAGGGAAGTTCATCACCCGTCTCCGAATCCCGTTCTTCAGCACGATGTCGTTAAAGTTGATCAGCACGCCTACTTTCCAGCCGCCCATGCTCAGGTAAGTTAGCAATTGGGCCTCGTGGATCTGAGCAAGCGCGTCAACCGACTTGACCTCGAGCACGACCAGCCCTTCAATGAGAAAGTCTATCCTGTACCCACAATTGAGATGAACGTCCTTATAGATGACCGGAACTGCTACTTCTGTCTCAAACCGAATTCCACGAACCATAAATTCATGCTTCAGGCATTCTCGATAGGCGGATTCGAGCAAGCCGGCCCCGATCTTGCGATGAACCTCTATCGCCACACCAATGATCGACTCAGTGATCCTGTTATAACCAGCCGCATCAACCATCGCTCATCTCATCTCTTCTCTCCGTCCTCTGCGTAACCCTCTGCGTTTCTCGGCGTGGAATCATGCAAACGATAGGTTCCACGCAGAGAAGCCCAGAGTTTTACGCAGGAGGACACGGTTTTCAATTCGCCAAATTCATCCCTTCGGATGCGTTTAACGCGCGGTAAATAATATAATGGAATTTATGAAAAAGCTGTATGCCTTTTTGGTTATTTTGACTATTTCCTTAGCAAATTCAGCGCAAACATCGCCTCTAGAGGTAAAGGGCGAGCGGCATCTGAAGAACATCAAGCAGTTGACATTCGGCGGCGAAAACGCCGAGGCGTATTTCTCGTTTGACGGTAAAAAGCTGAGCTTTCAATCCAAGCGCGACGGACATGAGTGTGACCGCATTTATACGATGAATATCGATGGCTCCAACGTGCGTCAGGTGTCGAATGGCGAA
>CAZMQR010000299.1:0-3425 GCA_964568325.1 uncultured Chloracidobacterium sp.
GTCGGTCAAGTATGACAAACTGTTTGTCGAGGTCAGGAACACGTCCGGAACACTGCTCAAGTCGCTGGCGACATACAGCAATCTCAACAAGGCAACGGCTGGCAATTACACTCAACGAACATTCAATTTGACGGCATACCGTGGCCAAACCATTAGAGTGCAGTTTCGCTCGACGACAGACAGTTCGCTTGCTACCACATTCCGCGTGGACGATGTCGACCTGAGATAGCTCAACACGTCGCTTCTGTGCGAACATATGGGGGTCGCCTGAGCTGGCGCCCCCCCATTTTTGATGTTGATGCAGTTGCTCGGCAAGATCTGGAAGCGCATGCCGCGATCGATGCGCGCTCGCGTTGCGCGTAGTATTCAGGTCAAGTTTACGGTGTCGGCTGCCGCGGTTGTCACTAATGACCAAGGCCATGTACTGCTGCTAAATCACATCCTGCGGCCTGATTCCGGCTGGGGAATTCCGGGCGGTTTCATAGATCGCGGCGAGCAGCCTGAAGAAACGCTCCGTCGGGAGGTTCGCGAGGAGACCGGCCTGGAGCTCGGCGACGTGAGGCAGTATCGCGTCAGGACCCTCGGCCGCCATATCGAGGTAATCTTTACCGCTCGCGGGATCGGCGAGCCTTGCGTTCTAAGTCGAGAGATCACTGAGGCCAAATGGTTCGATCTCGACAGTATGCCGTTCGAGATGAGTGTCGATCAGCAGTTCCTTGTGCGCAATGCGTTGAGAACATCGCAGCCTGAGATGGATTCGCTCTAGGCTTCCGACGATTGTATAATGCAAATATCAGGTAGTAAGGAGACTCAAAATGGTTGATCTTGTTCCGCCGCCCGAGACGGTGATGGACATTCTTGTTAGCACCGGGGCATATCGTCGGGGGCATTTTATCTATCCGAACGGCAAGCACGCGTCGCATTATTTCCAGATGCCGTTGGCATTGCGGCTATATGATACGGCCCGGATATTGTCTGTTGGCCTCAGTAGGCTTTTCCGCATGGAGAAGGCCATCGCCAGCCAATTACCGAAAGTGTCGATCATTAGTCCCAGCCACGCGGGCATCATGGTCGCATTCGGCGTGCGTGAGGCCCTGAGCGCCGAGCAGACATACTGGGCCGAGATCGAAGACGGCAAGCGGCAGTTTAGGCAGTACATTTCCGATTACGATATGCATCCGGCGATCATCGTCGATGATATCAATCGTTCTGGCCGGGCGATCAACGAGACGATAGCCATCGTAAGAGAGCTCGGCGTCGAGGTTATCGGTATTGGCACGATAGCCAAGTTTGACGATGCGCCGACAAGTTTTGACGGCATCGAGGCAAAATCTCTGCTCAGTTTTGACGTTAATTTTTACGAGACCGAAGAGGCTTGGCGTGGTTCAAGAAGTGCTTCCGACGCTGAAGTAGAGCACGTCCGCTTTTGACAAAAAAATGGTGACCTATTCCGTGGTTGCTATTAGATCGCGTGCCTGTTAGCCAGAGCACGGTCCATCGTTACTTCATCAACGAATTCTAAGTCCGCTCCCACGGGCATTCCCATGGCAATTCGCGTGACAAGAGGCCCGAGCGGCTTCAAGAGACGGGCGATGTAATTCGCCGTCGCCTCGCCCTCAGTTGTTGGGTTTGTTGCGACGATGACCTCGTTGACCTCGACACCGTCGTTGTTCTCGGGACTGAGCCGTTGAATAAGATTCTGCAGCATCAATTCGTCCGGTCCGATGCCGCGCATTGGCGATAGCGCACCGTGCAGAACATGATACAGGCCCCGAAAAGAACGGGTCTTTTCGACGGCGACGAGGTTATACGGCTCCTCGACAATGCAGATGATCGAACGGTCACGTTTGGGATTTGAGCAGTAAAGACATGGGTCGACGTCGGTGAGGTTGTTACAAGTCGTGCAGAAGACGATCTTTTGCTTCACTTCACGAAGAGCCGCGGCGAACCCCTCGACCTCAGCGAGAGGCCTCCTAAGCACATAAAACGCGAGCCGCTGGGCCGATTTGCCTCCAATTCCCGGCAAACGCTTGAATTCGTCGATGAGTTTGGCGACAGGTTCGGAATAGTCCAGCATTACACCATCCCGGGCGGGAGCATGCCGCCGAGCTTGCCCTTGAGTGATTCCTCGACCTTGCGGCGGGCCTCGTTGAGAGCGGCAACCGTAAGGTCCTGGAGCATCTCGACGTCGTCGTCCTTAATGAGGTCGGGCGATATCTCGATGCTTACTACTTCAAAATCACCGCGCATGACGACCTTGACGGCACCGCCGCCGGCGGCAGCTTCAACGGTCATCTGCTTCATCTCGCGGCCCATCTCTTCCTGCATTAGCTGGGCCTGTCGCATCATCGATTCAATATCCAATCCGCCGGGTAATTTCATTTAATGACCTCCGAGAATCCTGGAGCAATTTTACCAAACGCAGCCGAGAAAAGCCGTTCGCGAGGATCATCGCCCTAATCTCTTGTCAAATGTTCGTTTTCGATGGACAGAAGCAGAGGGCCCATCCTCGCTTAATTTCGTGCTAGTATTAGCTGTAGAAAGTTTGGTAACCGACAGCGATTTTCCCGCACACTCGTGTGAGTCCGTCGCCGCTCGCTGAGAGATGCGAGGCGCGGCCGCTCTGCCGGTTACCAACTCGCGTTTTTATGGCGAGTGAGCCGGTGACAAATGCCCTGACGATCGATTTTGAGGATTGGTATCAGGGCATCGAGATACCTTACGAGCGGTGGGGCGAGTTTGAAGACCGCATCGAAATGGGCGGCGACAAGCTGCTGCGCATTCTCGACGAGGCCGGCGTCAAAGCCACCTTCTTCATGCTCGGCTACGTTGCCGAAAAACATCCCGAGATCGTAAAACGAATCGAGGCCGAAGGACACGAGATCGGCACGCACGGATTCTCGCATACGCTTATCTACAAGCAGACTCCGAAATTATTTCAGGAGGAACTGACGCGGGCTGTCGGGTTCCTCGAAGACCTGACCGGCCGCAAGGTCCTCGGCCACCGCGCGCCGTTCTTTTCGATAACAAAGGAATCGCTTTGGGCCCTGGATATTCTCGGCGAGCTTGGGATCAAGTATGATTCGAGCATCTTTCCGGTGCTGAATTACCGCTACGGCATACCCGACGCTCCGCGTTTTCCGTACACGATCAAGCGCGAGAAACACGAGTTTATCGAATTCCCGATATCGACGCTCAAGCTGCCGGGCTTTACAATGCCGATCTCGGGCGGAGCGTATTTTCGCATTTATCCGTATCAGGTGACTAAGCAGGCGATCAAGGCGGTCAACCGACAGGGCCAGCCAGTGACGTTTTACCTGCACCCGTGGGAACTCGATCCCGATCACCCGCGCATCGACGTGCCGCGACGCATAGCGTTGACGCACTATTTCAACTTAGGTGCTACGGAACGGCGGCTGAAGAGA
>CAZMQR010000300.1:0-3405 GCA_964568325.1 uncultured Chloracidobacterium sp.
GGATATCAAATGCCCGGCATCGGGTGAGTCCGAAAGAAACTATTGGGAAAACCTGGAATGCCTGCGGCCTGATCTCGACGAGGTAAAATTCGTCGTCGCCAACTTCGAAGACTGGGTCTTTGCCACCGTTATTATGGATAAATACGACCTTCAAAACCGAGCGAAAGAGATATTGATCTCGCCAGTCCACGGAGCTGTCAATCTGCCTGTTTTGGCTGAGGCTATCTCAAAGAGCAAATACAACGTGAGACTCAATCTCCAGCTTCACAAATACATTTGGGGAGCCGATGTCCGTGGCGTTTAGAAAAAGATTTCCCGCAAAGCCGCAAAGGTGCAAAGAACGCAAAGTGAAATCCTTCACCAATTACACTTCGCATTTATCTTCTGTCTTCTTGGCGCCTTTGCGGCTTTGCGGGAAACTTGCCTTATGCACAAAAACGACATCGCTAGAATCATCGTCGATTGTGCGTTTCAGATCCATACCAAGCTCGGTCCTGGGTTACTTGAATCCGTTTACGAGAAGGTTCTCGATCACGAACTAACGAAACGCGGGCTTAGTGTAGTAACACAACAGCCGTGGCCCGTCGTTTGGGAGGCCGTGCGGCTCGATATTGGCTTCCGAGCGGATATGATCGTCGGTGGAAAAGTAGTTGTCGAGATAAAATCCGTCGAGTCGATCGCGCCGGTGCATCCAAAGCAGGTAAGAACATATCTTCGACTCATGGATTTGAAACTGGGTCTTCTTATCAACTTTAACGTTCCCCTCATAAAAGATGGGATCACTCGAGTCGTGAATAACTTGTGATCTTTCTTCTTTGCACTTTTGCGTCTTTGCGGGAGAAAGCCTATTGCCCGCAAAGTCGCGCAGAACGCAAAGAAATCCAAGAAAAGATGAAGAGCATAGTTGTAATTTCGGGAGGAATGGACTCGTGCGTGACGGCGGCGATCGCGGCGCGTGAATGTGACGAACTCGCATTCTTGCATGTTTCGTACGGCCAGCGAACGGAGGAGCGGGAAAGACGGGCGTTCAGTGATATTGCCGATCATTACTGCGTCGAAAAACGGCTCGATGTTTCGGTCGAGCATCTGGCAGAGATCGGCGGCTCGTCGCTGACGGATGAGACGATCGCCGTCACCGACGCCGACCTGGCATCGAACGAAATACCTGCGAGTTACGTCCCGTTTCGCAATGCAAATATGTTGTCGATCGCCGTGAGCTGGGCTGAAGTGATTGGCGCCAGCGCGATCTACATCGGTGCTGTTGCGGAAGATTCGAGCGGCTATCCCGATTGCCGGCCTGAGTTTTATGAGGCTTTTCAAAAGGTTATCGACACGGGCACAAAACCGGACACGCACATCGAGATTCGCACGCCGATCATCCATCTGACAAAATCCGAGATCGTAAAAAAGGGAATCGAACTAGACGCGCCGCTGCACCTGACGTGGTCGTGTTACAGGTCAGAAACGCTTGCCTGCGGGACGTGCGATTCGTGCGCCTTGAGATTGCGCGGATTTGCAGAGGCGGGCGTCAATGACCCGATTTTATATGAAGCATCATGATGCCTTTCGATAGACATCATTGCATCACACGTGCTACTATGCGCTCGTGAGAACGACGATAACTCTCGACGATGATGTAGTGAAGACGGTGAGAGATGAGATGAGGAGCGGGGAAGGAAAGACATTTAAGGAAGCGGTCAACGAACTCATCCGGCTCGGCCGCTATCAGAAAACTGAGATCGAAAAGGCCCCGCGAAAACCATTCAAGGTCCGCTCAAAGAATATGGGCGTATATCCTCATATCAACTACGACAATATCAGCGACCTCCTTGAGGAGATCGAAGGCCCGCTTCACCGATGATCTTGGTCGATGTTAATGTACTGATCTACGCGCATAACGAAGCGGACGAGCGGTTTCCGCGCGCGAGCGCATGGTTCGAGCACTTGATGAGTGGCTCTGATATAGCTGCCTTTTGCTGGGAGACCGTGAATGGATTTATTCGTATCTCAACGAATAGGGCGGCGCTGCCCGCGAGCTTGACGCTGTCAGAGGCCTTCGGCATCGTCCGCGGCTGGCTTGGACAGCCAAACTCGGTGTTCCTTGGCCCTACACAAGATCACCTCGATGTTGTTTGCCGCACGAGTATTGCCGCGAAGGCCGTTGGAAGACGGTATTCAGATGCCGTTCTGGCGGCATACGCCATTTCCCACAACGCTCGGTTCGCATCTTCTGATAAGCACTTTCGAATGTTTGACGGCCTTCGGCTTATTGATCCGCTTGAGGACGACTGACGGTCAGCACACCTTTCCTTCTTTCGAGATCATCGATCTTGTGCTTTAGGATTAGTATCTCGGCGTCGATATCCGCTATCGTCGGTTCGCCGGAACTCAGTTTGTGAAAAACGGGCGTTACAATAGTTACCGAAGCAACGAGGATCGAGAGAACGCCGATCGTGCGGGCAAAGAGGTCGCTGTTTGCATCCGGCTCAAACCAGATGAGATAGGCCAGTAGGGCCGAGAGCAGCCAGACGGTGACGAACGCGGCAATGCGTGACCATGCAAAACGCTTGTCCAGCCGCGCGAGCGAGAGCAGCGACAGGTGCGAACACGCGACAGATGCGAGCAGAATGGTGCCGGCCGATTTGATAAAGACCTCATTTTCGTCGAAGACGTTCCAGACGATCAGGAACGTCATAATGGCCGCGACAAGTGCGAAACCTATTCCCGCCATCGGCAGCACGCGTCCGCGTCCGGTTTCGTAGTACGCTCCACACGCCAGTCCGAGAATGCTCGTCGCCGTGATCGTCAACGTCGTCATCAATATCCTGACCTCGACATTGCCAAAATTGCCCAGGACGATAACCGCGATCCCCAGCAGAGCGCTAAAGGCTACCGAGCCGATCAGCGTGTACAAGAATGTCTTTCTCAGATTCATGGCTAGTATCCTACTGGCTTATAGCATTGAATAACAATGGAAACGTCGCCAGGCTTTGCCCACGGTATTGCGGGCGAAAGCCGAATAGGATGATCTTGCCTTTGCCCATTGTGACCTCGACGAGAGCCGCTTTGCCGGCGATCTTGTCGGTGCCGAGGGCCCAGCCCGATAAGAGTATGGCTTTGGGGTCGGATGGGTAGCGGGCGATAACGCGAATGTCGGAGCGCAGGCTGCCAGCCTGCGTGTCTGTCGGAAGAGAGGTCGTGTCGGCACTTGACGCATGCCCACCCACACGCAGGCTGGCAGCCTGCGGTCCGACGGCTATGTCAAACGCCGGTCCGTTCTCGAACCACGCGATGGATTGCTGGGGCATTCCGCGCGCGATCGGGTACGTGAGATCGAGCTCGGTGCGGAGGATGGAGCCGGGGATGTAGAAGAGCTTGCGGTCGAGGCCGCGGACGACGTTGCGG
>CAZMQR010000301.1:0-3402 GCA_964568325.1 uncultured Chloracidobacterium sp.
GGTCGGCATTTGTGAGAATGCCCTCCGGATAAGCGTGTCCCATCCCGATGATGCCGGCGTTAACCATAGAGTTGCAGAGTTACAGAGTTACAGAGTTGCGGAGATATTAGATTCAAACTACTCCGAAACTCTGTAACTCCGCAACTCTGGTGACTATTCTGTTTCTTTTCCTTCGATGATCTTGCGCCCTTTGTAGGTACCGGTCTCCCGATCAATACGGTGCGGC
The DNA here is from genome assembly GCA_964568325.1 of uncultured Chloracidobacterium sp. Classification (GTDB taxonomy): domain Bacteria; phylum Acidobacteriota; class Blastocatellia; order Pyrinomonadales; family Pyrinomonadaceae; genus OLB17. The sequence continues at coordinate 227 of CAZMQR010000301.1, forward strand.
ATCTTCGCCTCGCCGGTGTCCCTATCAAGGTAGAACTGCGGCGTTTTCAGAGCGTCGTGGGCACGGCGCGTCCGCGTCCGGGCATGTGAATGTCGTCGTTTTGGATTTGGCATAACTTAATTCAAGTTTTTGAGGGCGGCCCAACGCGGATCGACCTCGTCATCTTCGCAATTACAATCTATCAAATTACGGTTCCCGCCGCATATCGGGCACAGCCCGCGGCAATCTTCGCTGCATAGCATCTGCTCGGGCATCGCCAGCAGGATCTGCTCGCGAACGACCTCGGCCATATCCACGCGGCCGCCGATCACGAGCGATTCATCGAGGTCGCTTTCCGCGATCTCGGTCTCGCGCTGGTCGGTTTCGAGGCTCGCATCGACAAATACATCGCGAAACGGGATCTCAAAAGTCCGCTTTACCGGTTCGAGGCACCGCGTGCAGTCTGCCTCGACCTCCGCCGTTATCATTCCGCCGAGATACGTTCGAGTATCGTCGCGAAATATCTCGCCACTGAAAACGGCCGGTCCCGTCAGCCTCGCCTCGCCCGCAAGATCGATCTCGTGTTCCGAAAACTCCGCTTTCAGCGGCTTCTGATGGGTCGGAGCGGTCGCGAGATCGATAAACATTGTCAACATTGCCTTTCTCTTGAAAAAGACAAAAGTATGATTATAGTGTCTGAGAAAAACGTGTCAAACGCCCCGTTAGTGACTTCTTCAGGAAAAGCTCAGTCGGGAAGGGGCATTGAGATTGCTAACAGCCCCCGATTAACATCCGCTGCAAAAGTCGGCCCGCCGTAGATGAAGCCCGTGTAGGCTTGCACGAGCGACGCACCGGCGGTGATCTTGGCGAAGGCATCCTCCGCTGAGAAGACGCCGCCGACGCCGATGATCGGCATTTTCCCTTTGGAATGGCGATAGATCGTCGAGATCACTTCGTTCGATCTGCTAAACAGCGGGCGTCCGCTCAAGCCGCCGGAGCCGAAGGCAGCAATGCCCTCCGTTCGCAAACCCTCACGCGAGACAGTCGTGTTCGTTGCTATCATGCCGTCGATGCCCCGTTCAAGACAGACATCGACGCATTCGGCGATCTGGGCACGGGAAAGGTCGGGGGCGATCTTGACGAGAAGCGGCTTTCGTCCCATTTCGGTGTTCTTTGCGGTCAGTGCCGACAGCAGCGGATCAAGGCTCTCAGCACGCTGCATGTCCCGCAGGCTGGGCGTGTTCGGCGACGACACGTTGACCGCGACGTAATCCGCAAACGGCTGCATGATCTCAAAACATGCGAGGTAGTTCTCCACCGCTTCTTCGTTGGGAACGTCCTTGTTTTTCCCAATATTTACGCCGATTACGCATTTGCGGTCGAGTTTCGCAAGACGCTCGGCGACGACATGAGCACCGTCGTTATTGAATCCCAACCGATTGATCAGAGCATGGTCGGTCGGCAGGCGGAACATTCTGGGTTTTGGATTTCCCAACTGCGGCCGCAAAGTGACCGTGCCAACCTCGACAAACCCGAACCCGAGCGACGCTAGCTGCGCGACGACGACTCCATTCTTGTCAAAACCAGCCGCGAGGCCGAGCGGATTTGCGAATTTGAGCCCGAACAGTTCAGTCGGAGGCAGTCCGAATGACGGGTCATCAACGTAGAACCCTGAAGCGAGCCCCATCCGCATGGCCCTAACGCCGATCTCGTGTGCCCTTTCGGCGTCGAGCCGGAAAAGAACAGGCCGCGCCAGTTTGTCCCAGATGAATGACATCGTCGGTTTGATTCTAGTTAATGTAGCCCAAACTTTGAACTTTGCACGCCTGTTTGTTACGATTTGCATCGAATGGCAGACGAATTTCACCTGGTCGAAAAGTCGCGGATCATGGACTCGGCTTCGATGAAGCGTGCCCTGCGCCGCCTTGCGACCGAGATCGCCGAAAACAATCACGGAGCTGACGATCTGTACCTTGTCGGTATTCGCCGCCGCGGTGTTCCGCTCGCCGAACGGATCCGCGACAAGATCGAGCAGATCGAAGGCGTCCGGCCGCTCTACGGCATCCTGGACATCACGCTCTATCGCGACGACCTGTCAACGGTCGGTGCGAATCCGATCGTCAATCGCACCGAGCTGGAAGAAAACATCGATGGCAAGACCATAGTCCTGATCGACGACGTTCTCTACACGGGGCGCACGATCCGGGCCGCGCTCGACCAACTGATGGATTTCGGCCGGCCAAGGCGCGTTCAGCTTGCGGTCCTGGTCGATCGCGGCCGAGAGCATCGCGAACTGCCGATACAGGCCGATTTCGTCGGCAAAACCGTTCCGACAAAACAGACTGAGATCATCAAGGTGATGTTAAAGGAATTTGATGACGTTGAGGCCGTCGGAATATTCGAGCGACCATAGTCAGAACCACCTGCGGTAGCGGGTGGTTGAACACACATGACCCAGGCCGTGGACACGACAGTTCAACCACCCGCTACCGCTGGTGGTACTGACTGGATGGACAAACCCTTTCGCCGCAGAGACCTTCTCGGCATCCGCGATCTTAGCCCGGCGGACATTATTGGCATTCTTGATACTGCTGAGGCGTTTACCGAGGTATCAAGGCGCGAGGTCAAGAAGGTTCCTGCACTCCGCGGCAAAACGATCATCAATCTGTTCTTTGAGGCCTCAACCCGAACGAGAACATCCTTCGAATTAGCAGCAAAACGCCTGTCCGCCGACGCTGTCAACATCAGCGTTTCTTCGTCGAGCCTTAGCAAGGGCGAAACGCTGCTCGATACGGCGTTGAACCTCGACGCGATGGCGCCAGACTGCATCGTCGTTCGTCACAGTTCTGCTGGCGTGCCTCATCAGCTTGCAAAAGTCTCGCAGGCGGCGATCGTCAACGCCGGTGACGGGTCGAACGAGCACCCGACACAGGCATTGCTCGACGCGATGACGATCCGTGAGCACAAGAAACATATCGACGGCCTTGAGGTAGCGATCGTCGGAGACATCCTCCACAGCCGCGTGGCGAGGTCGAACATACATCTATTGACCAAACTCGGAGCAAAGGTCCGCGTCGCCGGCCCGGGAACGTTGGTTCCAGACGCTTTTCAGCATCTCGTCAAAAGCGGATTGACGGTTTGCTCCAATGTAGAAGACGCTATCCGCGGCGCCGACGTCGTGATGATCCTTCGTATCC
>CAZMQR010000302.1:0-3377 GCA_964568325.1 uncultured Chloracidobacterium sp.
TCGCCGCATTCACATGATTCGGACTGCCCGTAAGGCGCGGCCCATAGACGTCAGTAAGATAATGCATCGTGTTCATTATCTTCGAATTCTCCATACCTTCCTTTCGTATGGCGGCATAGACCTCGGCCGTCTTAGCATCCTGTGCAACAAGCGCGACAGGAGCGACTATTGAGAAAAAGAGCGATGCCGTAATAACGGCGGCGAGTGTTCGGATTATTTTCATTGTGTCTTCAAGCAGGGATGGCCCACGGATTTTTTCTCAATTATACAGCGCAATGGCTAAAAAGGTTTCGTTTCGCGAAATCTACCTTCGAATCGACGTTTTATTGGTCAATGGAAAACCGTACCGTGCTTAGAACCGCAGGCCTTCTTCTTGTATGCATCACGCTGGTGGCTACAGTTGCCTCTGGCCAGACGACCGCCGACGACTATTTCAACCGTGCGATCGACCGGCAGAAAGAAGGCGACATCCGTGGAGCTATCGAAGATTACACAAAGGCGATCGAGATCAACCCGAACGATGACGATGCTTACAGCAATCGCGGTAATCTAAAAAAGAAGAATGGCGACCTGACAGGTGCCCTTGCGGACTTTAACAAGGCCATCTCGATCGATCCCGGGAAAGCCGCTCCGTGGATCAATCGCGGCATTGTCCGCTTTCGCCAGCAAAATTACGACGGAGCGATCGCCGACTACAGCAAGGCGATCGAGCGCGAGCCGTCCAACGCCTCAGCCTATTACAACCGCGCGACCGCCCGCCATGCCTCCGGCGACCTCCACGGGGCCGTTGCCGACCTCACGAAGGTCATAGAGCTAAATCCCAAACACGCAAGAGCTTACAATAACCGAGGCAAGGCAAAATTCGATCTCAAGGATGCACAGGGTGCTATCGCAGATTACTCGGCCGCGATTGAGATCGACCCTGCGAACGCTGAAACCTACCGCAACCGCGCTGCTGCATACAGGGTGCAGAGAAAACTTGCACTGGCGCAGGATGACGAACGGAGAGCCGGCGAACTGAACCGATAGAGGGTCCCTGCCTTTCTGAGTATTACTTGCGCTTTGCGCTCTCAAGTACCCATTGCGAGAGGCGCTCGTCCGGCAACAGGCCCTGGGCCGGCATCACGAAATCGAGGCCTTCCAGCCGCTTCTTGACTCCTTCCTCGATCCCGCCGTATGAGAGCAGCAGCGGAACGAGGAGGACGCGATTACCACGTTTTGATGCTCGCTCGACAACGGCCCGAAGATCGGCTGTAGCCCTTGCACGCACAGGCTCAGGCGCGTCATCACGAACGGTAAGATAATCGATCTGCTTGAACTGGCTCGTCCGCCGAATGGCATCAGCGAGCGCACCCATGTCCGCGAGCCACTTATCATTCTCGGCGTCTGAGACAGGCCCGTGAGCAACGATCACGACAACTTCGTTCTTGGGCTTCTTGCTGATCGACGCCGCCCGTGCGGAGAGAATATCAGCAACCAGGCCGTGTCTGCCAAGCGCCGGCACCATGCGGATGGGTACCGCACTCGTCACCGGCGAGGTAGGATCGAACGACTTATCCATCAAAGCGTGAGATGCATCCGCGCCATGATCGTGGCTCATCTTCGCAAAAACGGCGACCTCAGGCGGAGCCTCTTCTCTGAGCCCAAGCAGGTACTCCGTCGATGTAATGACCGAGCTATGCGACGAAACGAACAGCGGCACGGCGACGATCTCTTTCACGCCCCGCGCAACCAGCCTGTCCGCTGCCGTCTGGATGCTCTGCTTACTCGCCATGCCAAAAGCGACCTCTGTAGGATACTTTTGCTCCACTGACGCCGCGATCCGCTTCACCTCTTCGTTCCAGTTCTGCTTTCCACCATGCGCAAGCAAAAGGATCCCGGTCGATGATCCCGCAATCGACTTATTCACATCTGCCATCGCATCATGGCTATGCACGTGCTGACCAGCCCCGCTCACGACCAGCAATGACATGCTCAAAACCGCATATACGACTGAAAACCTAAACATACTCAAAACTCCCGGATAAACATTCTTATTGAAACGCATTTTCAATACTGATTATCCATCCTCTGCGTTCCAATTGCAAATGGGCACGAAAAAGCCCACTCGGTTGAGCGGGCTTTTTTGAAATAGATCCGGCGGCTTCCTACTTTCCCACACCTGAAAGGTGCAGTATCATCGGCTCCAGTAGGCTTAACTACCGCGTTCGGTTTGGAGGCTAGTCGGGTCGATAAACATTGATCATCCGTTGATCCCACTCGGAAATGGATTCGCAGCCTGCGTGTATGCGGGAAGCCTGTCGACGGAAATTCGTATCAACGGTACACAAAACGATGCCCGCATGATCGTGCCCGGCGGTGTGCAAGCGTCTGAAATCCACCCGATTATTCGTCAAGAGAATTCGAGATAGTCTTCGTGCGCGATTCAGAACCGCTTCATCAGAAATGCGTTTGTTTGCGCGACCGTCTTCGAATGCTGTGAGCACGTCATGTCCAAGTCTTCGCAGCTCGGCGACAACCGGACGCGGGAAGTTCTCATCGGCGTAAAAGCGCATCAGTCGTCGCGCTCATTTGCTTCGATCAGGGATTCTATCTCGGCGGTGTGCAACTCGGCGTAGTTCCATGCATTCACGAGATCTGCCGCCGTCAGCCCGGGATAGCTTTCAAGGAGTTCGGCTTCACTAAGACCCAACTGGCGAGCACGGTAAAGTAGCCAGACTGGAATTCGAGTCTGTCGTATACAAGCGGCACCGCCCATCACGCCCTCGTTTTTCTCGATTCCGGGATCAGTTTCGCGGGAAAATCTTTCGAGCAGTCTCTTTCGGTCATGAGCAGTTAGCCGAGCAACCACTATTTCTGCTTGTTCTAGAACATCGGCTGTTGCCATGCGAGCAGTATAACACGAAAAAGCCCGCTCGAATTGAGCGGGCTTTTTGAAATAGATCCGGCGGCTTCCTACTTTCCCACACCTGAAAGGTGCAGTATCATCGGCTCCAGTAGGCTTAACTGCCGTGTTCGGGATGGGAACGGGTGTGACCCTACCGATACAACCACCGGAAAAATGGTAGGCAGTAGGCGGTGGGCAGTAAGCAGCCGTTCCGCGATCCTGCCAGATTTTCAATGATCTTGATCCTCGATAACTGAATACATTGCTGTGCTGATTGAGAGCAGCCAACAGATGTTCACTGTTAACTGTTCGTTATTCACTATTCACTACATGCGTTGCTTTAACAATAAATTTGCTTGTAAACAAGATTTATGGTCAAGCCTTGGGACAATTAGTAATGGTCAACTAAGTACATTACTGCACTTACATCTCCATCCTATCAACGTGGTGGTCTTCCACGAGTCTCACTGGCAATACTAATCTTAGGTCT
>CAZMQR010000303.1:0-3365 GCA_964568325.1 uncultured Chloracidobacterium sp.
CAACCTCAGCCACAGGATAGGCACCTTTCTCAGATGCCGCCTTTCCGGCGGCCATCGCATCGGCGTAGGTCTTATAAACCGGCGTCGGAGTCGGGGTCGGAGTCTGCGCATTCGCAGCAAACGCAAGAGCTAACAGGACAACCGATAAACGTAAGGTTTTGATCATATTAATGGTGTGCTATGGGGTCTTTCCCATCTTCCTCAACTCGTCTGCGGCCAGCTGCCAGCCTCGGCCCATTTCATAGGCCTTACGAAAGTCGGCTTCGGCCTTGACACGATCGCCCTTTAGCAAAAATGCCTTGCCGCGTTCGTATTGCGTGATATACGACGGACGGGTGATGCTCAGGGCGAGGTTGAACATCGCAAATGCCTCGTCAAATTCGCCCAGCAACGCTAAATTCTTGGCAATATCAGTCCTGAAATCGTTCTGCGGCAGTTCGATATCGCCTCCCCGTTCCTCGAGCACCTGTAGCCCTGTCCGATATTCATTGATCGCGTCAGCATACCGTTTCAGATTGTGATAGGCACGCCCTCGCCGCCAGTATGTCAGATGCGGCGGCCTTGATTCGAGCTTGATGGCCTCGTCCAGGTCGGCGATCACCTTGTCCCATTCGCCAAGTTCCTCGTAGGTGAACGCGCGGTCCGAGAAGGATGATTCCTTCGACCGATCGAGTTCGATCGCCTTATTGTGTAGCACTATCGCGTCGCGCAGTATATTCTCCGCTTCGGCAGCAGCGGTAGTTCGTTTGGCCGAATTTCGCTTCTCGCCCGCCGCAATTGCGTATTGCCTAGCCTGACGCAGCCGTATGTGCAGCCGCATCTGGGTAAGCCAGCCATCGCTAGTCTTGATCGAATTGGCCCGCACAAAATCGGCCATCGCGGCGTCGAGGTCGTTAAGATGGTAATGCAGCATTCCGCGCTGCGCATACGCCGCAGCATCATTAGCGTTTAGTTCGATAGCCTTTCCGAGATCGCTGAAAGCCGCATCCGCGGCCGCCGATCGCGGAAACCGCTTGTCGAGCGCCGGCAGCCAGGCCGACTTTGTTTCTTTTTCAACCACCGTCAACTGTGCCTGGGCCCTAACGCGATACGCGGCCCCGTTCTTCGAGTCGAGCTTGATCGCGTCGGTCGCGTCACGGATCGCATCGTCGATCTTACCCGCCTTTATTGCCGAATCAGCACTCGCAATGAGCTGCTCTGCCGTCTGTGCCGAACCTGTTACGGCGGTAAGACCCAACACGCCGACCAAAGCTAGCATAAATGCAAGATATGTCCTCATATGATCGTCTATGGCTTGAATTTGAACGACCCATTCACGCGCTTCACAGCATCGCGAACGCCGTCCCACCGATTGAAATGCCAAACGCTGACTTGCCAAACCTCGGGGCCACGGCGGATAAAGAACGTATCCGTTCGGCTGAACGCGCTGGTGTTGGTCACCTTAACGGCCTCGCCCAGATTGATCGGGTACGGTTCGGTCTTATAGTCCTTGTAGCCCGTGTCTCCGGCCTCGATCTCCTTCGTAAACCGCAAATGTTGGGCCGCCAACTGGCCGGGCTGCGGGACAACGGAATTTCCATAGTTGCGATATGTGATATCGATCGACATATCCGTGTCGCCCCATTTGCCGCAGATCTTGGTAGAGCCCGGCATGGCGGGCGACTTGCACGACTCGGGACTGGGCGGAGTGGGAAACTCGAAGAGAAGGCCTCCAAAGTTATAAGTCTTCCAGTTCGCAGGAGCAAGCTTCGAGACTGATGCCACGACCGCTCCTTCCTTTTTGAACGAGGCGATGATCTGATCGACCTTTGCAGCGGCGACCTTGTCGCCGGCAGGATGGACGAAGTTGAGCTGCGTGTAATCGTCCGGCTTTCCAAACAAGATCATTTTCTGTCGGACCTGCTTCTTGCCGTATGTATCGAACCGCTCCTGATCGATGACCGCAGCGGCCTCGCCGAGGAATGTTGTGTCCTTGACGAACTGAGCGCCGGCCTTCGGGTCATTAAAGATAATACTGACGGTATTCTTCAGAACGTCACTAACCTTGGCAAATTTCTGATCCCATTTCTGATATCGGACCGTGGCCCACAGGCCGCCGTCCGTCATGCTCCAGTCCACGTTCGCCTCCATCGCCTCGAGGAGCGGGTCGGGCTTGTCATTTTCTAGGACGTATGGCACGGGCGACGCTACGCTGATGCCCGTGCCCGTGAGGACCATGCGTTGCCACGTAGAAGGGGTACTCACTGAAGGGGCCAGTGCCGGTACCGGCTTCACCACGGCAACGGGCGTTGGCATCGGTTTTGTCGGGGTCGCAGCCCCCGGGATCGTGAAGTCGGGGATAATGCGGTTGGCTGCCTCGGTGATCGTCAGGTCGCCAAACGGATACTTGACCTTTGCCTTCGCCTCACCGTAATCCGGCTTTAGCTTGACGGCATTCCAATAGTCAGATTGGGCGTCGTCGCTTTTGCCAACCTTATCGTAGAGCTGGCCGCGATGGTAATACGAACGGGCGGCAAAGAGCCCTTTGGGGTCCTTCGTGACGGAAGCGGTCAGATCGGCGATGGCATCATTATCTCGACCAAGCTTTTGCAAGATTCCCGCACGATAGAAATACGCCATTGCCATGCCATTGGTCAGCCTGATCAGTTCGGTGTAATCGGCGATGGCCGCGTTGTCGTTCCCTAGATTCTTATAGGCCGAGGCACGCGTGATCAATGCCTCCTCAAAGCCCGGCTTGGCCTCGATCGCCTTTGTGCAGTGCCTGACGGCCTCGGTATATTTTGCTTTGCCATAGGCGGCGTCACATTTCTGCAGGTGCTCGTCGGCGATCTGCGCGTTGAGCGCCAGAGTTGCAAGTCCGACGACAAGAGCGATGTCGGGCAGTCGTCTAAGTTTCATATTGCTACCTTCCCCGCTCAAGTTGTGCTGCCCTAAGCTCATCCACGGCGGCGAGAGCGGCATTGCCCTTGGCCTTATAAACGGCAGCCCTCGCACGGTATAGATTGGGCACGCGAGGATTAAGTTGTATGCCGCGTTCGAAATCTGCAAGGGCAGCGTCGAGGTCTTTCAGATAGATAAGAGCGATGCCACGATTTAGGTAGGCATCTACATAATCGGGACGGCCGGAAATGGCGACGTCAAAATCCTTCTTCGCCTTTTTCCAATCCTCGGTCTTAACGTAGGCTGTGCCTCGATTAAAGTACGCAAGCGGCTCATTAGGCCGCAGCTTTATTGCCCGGTCGAGGTCCTTGATCGCGTCCTTTGGACTATTAAGATGGTTGAGCAACAAGGCCGAGCGGGCGAAGTATGCCTCAAAGTTCTCCGCATCGACCTTGATCAATTGTCCGTAATAATCCGCCGCAAGC
>CAZMQR010000304.1:0-3363 GCA_964568325.1 uncultured Chloracidobacterium sp.
ATCTAAAAGCCGGCGATTACGTCGTTCACGTCGATCACGGGATCGGGCGATTTGAGGGCCTGCAGACGATCACATCGCAGGGGTCGGAGCGCGAGTTCATGCTGCTCGTGTATGCCGACGAAGCAAAATTGTTCGTGCCCGTCGAGCGAATGGACCTCGTCTCGCGGTATTCGTCGGGCGAGGCGACACAGCCCACGCTAGACCGGCTCGGCGGCATCGGCTGGCAAAAGACAAAGGCCAAGGCAAAGCGCGCGATGCGCGACATGGCGGACGAGCTACTGAAGCTCTACGCCGAACGCAAGCTCGTTCGCGGCCACGCCTTTCCGCCCGACGCGCCGTGGCAGCATGAATTTGAGGACGCCTTTCCCTACGACCTTACCGCCGACCAGGCGACGGCTATCGAAGACGTCAAGACCGATATGGAGACGGCCATTCCGATGGACCGGCTGATAATCGGCGACGTCGGCTACGGCAAGACCGAGGTCGCGATGCGGGCCGCGTTCAAGGCGGTGATGGACGGCAAACAGGCCGCCGTGCTCACGCCGACGACCGTGCTGGCCTATCAGCATTACGAGACATTCAAAAAGCGTTTCGCGGCGTTCCCCGTGACGGTCGATCTGCTGTCGAGATTTAGGAGCACAAAGGAGCAAAAGACGGTCGCCGAGTCCGCCGGCAAAGGCGAGGTTGACGTGTTGATCGGTACGCATCGACTGCTCTCGACCGACGTCAAGCTGCCAAAGCTCGGCCTCGTCGTCGTTGACGAGGAGCAGCGTTTCGGTGTCGCTCACAAAGAAAAGCTCAAACAGTGGAAGAAGAAGGTCGATGTGCTCACACTATCGGCGACGCCGATACCGCGGACCCTCAATATGTCGCTGCTCGGCATGCGAGATATGTCGGTGATCGAGACGCCGCCGCGCGACCGGCTGGCGATCAATACGCAGGTCGTGCAGTTTGCCGAGGGCGTCATCCGCTCGGCCATCGAACTCGAAATGTCGCGAAATGGCCAGGTCTTTTTCATCCACAACCGTGTCGAATCGATCGAATCCATCGCCGCTCTCATTCAAAAGATCGTGCCCGCGGCCCGCATCGCCATCGGCCACGGGCAGATGAACGAGAAGGAAATGGAGCAGGCGATGCTCGATTTTATCGATTACAAATACGACGTGCTCGTGGCGACTACGATAATCGAGAACGGCATCGATATCCCGCGTGCCAACACGATCATCATCAACCGTGCAGACAATTACGGCCTCTCGCAGCTCTATCAGCTACGCGGCAGAGTTGGGAGATCGAATCGTCGCGCATACGCGTATCTATTGATACCAAGCGAGTTAGAGCTGACGCCGATAGCACGGCGCAGGCTCTCGGCGATCCGCGAATTTTCCGATCTCGGCGCCGGTTTTCGCCTCGCCGCGCTTGACCTGGAACTGCGCGGCGCCGGAAACATACTCGGCGGGCAGCAGTCGGGCCATCTCGACGCGCTCGGATTTGACCTCTACACAAAGATGCTCGAACGCACGATCGCCGAGCTTCGCGGTGACGAGATCGCCGACGAAGTGAGCGTCTCGATCAACCTCGGCGTGGATGTCTCGATACCAAAGGATTACATCGCCGAGGCGGCCCAGCGGCTGCGCACCTACAAGCGGATCTCGTCCGCCGGCGGCGACGAGCTCACAGCGATCCACGCAGAGATCGAGGACCGTTATGGGCGAATTCCTCGTTCGGTCGATAACCTGTTTGAATATGCGCGCCTGAGAAAATTGGCCGAATCAATGGCCATCGTCTCGATCGATAAGAGCGGCTCGCAGGTCGCGGTAAAACTCGGCGAATCCGCCCGCGTGTCGCCCGAAAAGCTGATGTCGTATCTTGCCGACAATGAGGGAATGACCTTCTCGCCGAGCGGCATCCTGCGCGTGGATATCCTCACCGCCGATCCGATCAGGACAGCGGCCGACGCCCTCGATGCGATCCGGGCCTAACTATTATTCAGTACAATCGGTGCTGCGGCGTTGAGGGCAGTTGAATAGTTCCGGGACGTGTTCGCGCGTTTGCCGGCGAATGTTATCCCATACCTGCGAATGTGCATACTTATCGCCGGTCCAGCCAAGCTGCTTGCGATTGAGCCAGACGTAGCGATATGCGGTATGCTCGTCCTCACCGCGCAGATGTCTGGACTCGTGCAGCAGTATCGCCGCTCGTTCGACATCGTCGATGGGATAAGCAAAGAAATCTGAGTAGAGAGTGATGATAGCGAACGGGAAATTCGTGGCGGCAAAGGCATTCTCCTTAGCCACGGTCGCGTTGAGCCAATTGTCATCAGATCGAAAGACAGTGACGTTCTCGAGCAAAACGATGTCGGCGGCGAAGCCTTTATCACGAAGCACCGCGATCGCCCGGCGGACGGTGTGTTTTTGATCGATCGTGAGCGAGCCTGCTGACGCGATCAGCGATACGTAAAAGGCCAGGACCATCGCCACGCAAACGGCGACACAGATCACCGCACGGACGATCACACGCCGTATGCCGTTGGCCCGACGCGAGGCGTTCGCCGCAGGCTTAGTGCTGACGATCTGGCCATCGATGGCAGATTGTTCGTATGTTTGTTGCACAGGCAGGGGCGGCATACAGCGCCTTACATATTAGAAATAATGAATTCGCCCGATATTCCCGCTGTATTTTTAGGTCTGATGCGATAAACTCTGCCGCGTCGCGAAGCATCCAACTAGGCGGTTTGCAAACATTTTCGGCTGATAATAAGATTTCCTTTTGTTTCGGGCCAGATCAATATGAGATTAATTACCAAGTTCCTCGTTCTTGCGATTGCTTTTGTTGGGCTCGCTGCGGGCGCGTTCGCCCAGGAGACCCAAACTCGCGTGGTTGACGAGGTCGTCGCGCAGATAAACGAAGATGTGATCACACTCTCGCGCGTCAAACGCGAGATGAAGGAAGCCGTCGATTCCCTCGTCGAACAGGGCAAGACGCGCGAAGATGCCCAAAAGCTGGTCGATGAGAAACAAGGCGAGCTTATCGCCAGCCTGATCAATGAGGAGTTGCTGGTCCAGAAGTCAAAGGAGATCGGCCTCGACAGCGAGATCGAGGCATCGCTGAATCAGCGCGTGGCCGACCTGATGAAGCAATACGGCTTCAGGACGGTCGAGGCCCTCTACGCCGAGATGGAGAAGCAGGGAGCCAATCCGCAGGAATTGCGCGAGAATTGGCGAAAGGCCGCCGTGCGCGAACGCGTTGTCCAACGCGAGGTCCAATCCAAGATCTACTGGGGCCTGAACGGCAAAGACCTCAAGGACTATTACGAAAAGAACAAGGCAAAATTCACCAAGCCGGAGACGGTGTCGTTCTCAGAGC
>CAZMQR010000305.1:0-3361 GCA_964568325.1 uncultured Chloracidobacterium sp.
CGGCCGCTCGTGCCTGGCAGGACAGGATCGCTGTCAAACTTGCCTTGGTCAAAACGACCCGTTTCGGGCCGTGCTTTCAGAGTGCTCGGCGATACAGAGATCGGCGGCGCCTCGCGGGGTGACTCGATGATGTTCTGGATATTTGCGACACGGGTCGGGAGTTTATTCGGCGTTGGCTCGGATGTTTGCGGCTGGGGCTGCTGACGCGGGGGCTCAGGCGCGGCCGGTGCGACATGCACCGGAGCTAACAGAGTGGAGATCTCAAAGTGGTTCGTGCCCAAGGTAAAGTCCGCTGCAAATATGCTGACCACGACCGCAATAAAAAAGGCAAGGCCCACACCAAGGGTTGACACCATGAAGTAACCTCGTCGGTTTTTGATATTGGCCTTTTCGGGCTCAGTGACTACCAATCGATCAAACATTTTCATGTCCTCCCAGCGGCGGTGCCGTCCGCTGGTTGTTTAGACACCAATAGGGCAAGGAAGGTTCCCAAACGATTTGTAAAGTTTTGTGGTCAGGCAGTAATGGTTCAGTTTCAAATTGTGATCGTCTCTCCGATCTCTGCGAAACTCTCTGCGTTCTCCGCGTGGAACCTTTGCTAAGGTTTTTTCCACGCAGAGAACGCAGAGAATGCAACGCAGAGTTCGCGGAGAGGCGGTTTTTCAAACTGAACCACTACCGGTTAGGCGGTGAGCAGCGGCTCGTACATCATGATCGCGTGGTTCTCTGTCACTAACCGTTCGTCGATCAAGCCGTCGATCAGGCTTGTCGTTCGCTGCCAGATCCGGTTGTGACGCGTGTAGCCGCCCCAGGGCTGGAGCTTGATAAGGTGGTCGGTCTCAAAGACCTCAAAACTGCTCTCGGGCGGCGTGTTGCTGAGGAGTTCGCCATACAGGTATTCATCGTCCAGCCGAAGCCGGATCTGATAGGTGTGCGGAGTGTCATTACGCAGTTGGAGATCGATGTAATTGTATGCCAGCGTCGCTCCGCAGGCGAAAGGAATGGTCCGGTTGATGTCGGGAAACACGTCAAACCCGTGTCGATATCGCTCGGCTATGGTCAGCGGGGAATGGAGGGCCATCCAATAGAGCAGATTGCCAAGCTGACACAGCCCGCCGCCGATGCCTTTCTCAATGCGTCCATTGTGCAGCACAAGGCCGTCCAGAAATCCGCGTCGAGCGGTCGGCCGGCCAATCAGCCTCCAAACGGAGAATGTCTCTCGGGGCCGAATGACAACGCCATCGATGCGATCGAGAGCAAGGCGAAGGTTCGTGACCTTGTTGTGCTGCAGATACATCTCAACGTCTTTTAGTGGACGCAGGAGCATCGAGCGGTGTCGGAAGATCAAGTGTTCGAGACGCAGATCATGCGACGGCCGAGCATAATTGCGCGAATTGGCGATCCACGCCGCGTGGCGTCTCAGCGTGTAATATTCACGGCCGATGAGGCTTCGTAAATAGCTGCGTGTAAGTGGTTTATGAATGCTCTTGCCGTCCATCGAAAAGGTGAGTCTAGCATAGCGGAACGGCGTTATGCGTTCTTGACGGCGATGATCTCGGCCGCGATCGAGATGGCTATCTCTTCGGGAGTGCGGCTGTTGATCGGCAGGCCGATAGGCGTTCGGAGCGCATTCAGTCTTGAGGCGTCAAGACCTTCGCCGCGGAGTTCTTTCATCATCGTTGCGATCTTTGCCTTGCTGCCGAGGACTCCAAAATATCTAACGTCGCGGTCGATAAGCTGTCGGATCACGACGGCGTCACTCGAGTAGCCGAGTGTCATCACCACCACATAAGTATTGTCGCCGGACGGCACATGCTCGGTGATCCGCTCGTAACTATCTATCGTCGTGACCGCGTGGGCAAAGTCATTCTTGGCGAGCGTATTGAGGCCGGGCCGGTCGTCAAAGATATGGACCCGAAAGCCGAGCCGAGCCGCGACCTCGCTCAGGGCCAACGCGCAATGGCCGCCGCCTATGATATAGAGATCCGGCCCGCTCGCGATCCTTTCCTGATAAACGAATTCTGCCTCCGTCGTTCGCTCGAAGGTGATCTTCGGCAAGTCAGGGGCGGCCGTACGCACCGACATCTCGGATTGTGTGATCGTCAGGACCGATCCACTCGCATCCGACGCGTTGAGGATGTCGCGGACCACATCGAGGTCGTTCGCTGAGAGAGATTTGATCAAGACCGTCTGCCGCCCTGAGCAGATCATGCCGCTAGAATTCACGACATCGCGTTGATGGACGCGTTCGACGATCTCAATATTGCTTGCGGTTTTTGCTCGTTCGACGAGCGACATTTCCATTATGCCGCCGCCAATTGTCCCCGTCATTTGGTCAGCCGCAACGGCCATCTTGTAGCCGGCACGACCGGGGCTCGAACCGGAGCTTTCGACTACGACAAGCAGCGCTACATCTTCGCCACGATCCAGACGCGCCGCGATGAAGCTCCATAGTTCTCTCTCTTTGGACATTCTATCGGCTTAGATTATGAAGAAATCGGTGTCGTGCGCAAGGATGGTCACAAGTCAGCCAACAGGCTATACTCTCGATATGGTCGAGCGGCTGACGGTCGTTTTCTTCATTATCCTGTGCGTCCTGCTCGGATGCTATCTTATCCTTGCCCCGTGGGACGCCCTGTTTGGCCCGTGGGGCGAAAATGCCTTGCTCGTCTATCTCTCCGACAAAACAGGCGCGCCGATCGTGCAACAGGCCGTTGCCTCGACATGGTTTCGCGGAGCTGTAACAGGCCTTGGGGCTCTAAATATACTCATCGCCATTTGGGAACTCACTCATTTCCGACAGAGCGTTGACCTGCTTTCGGGCGGTTCGCGATCAAACAACAATGCTGCCGACCGCTAGGCCATTGAGCTGCCTGATCACGTCCGGAGTCGCGACAGATAATGACGCCGCATCGCGTGCGGATGTGCTTGACGCGGTTCGTCTCGGCGTCGAGCACGGTGTTTCGATGATACAGATCCGCGAAAAGGAACTTTCCGGACGGCATCTCTTTGACCTTGTCCGGGCAGCGGTTGAAATAGCCCGTAACACCGACACAAGACTGCTCGTCAATGACCGAGCTGATATTGCTGCATCGGCGGGAGCAGATGGTGTGCATCTGAGGTCCGACTCGATGTTTCCGTCAGTTGTTCGAGTGGCCTTTCCCGGCCTTATGATCGGATGTTCGGTGCATTCTGTCGAGGAGGCCGTCGCGGCTTCAGGCTCATCCGATCTTGCGTTGTTTGGCACTGTCTTTGAGACGCCGGGCAAAGGCGAACCGGCCGGACTGGCCGGCCTTACGACGGTCTGCTGTCGTCTATCAGGTTTTCCGGTCATTGCTGTCGGCGGCATCACAGCGGACAA
>CAZMQR010000306.1:0-3357 GCA_964568325.1 uncultured Chloracidobacterium sp.
GTGGCGGCCCCATTCGACCGAGAGGTTTCGCGTGATCGCATCGACGCCGGCCTTTGCCGCCGAGACGTGGATCTGCATCGGCGTCGCTAGATAATGGAGCGTCGCCGAGATATTGATGATCTGGCCCCTCGACTCTTTTAATGCCTCGAATGCGGCCCGCGAGACGTTGAACGTGCCCTTCGTATCGATATCGACGACCGTGCCAAAGCCGTTTGCGGAAAGCTGGTCCGCCGCACATAGAAAATTGCCCGCGGCGCCGTTCACGACGATGTCGATCTTGCCGTAATGCTCGATGGTCGCGGCAATTGCCCGCTCGACGGCCTCATATTCGCGCACGTCCGCCGCGACTGTAAAACACTCGCCGCCAAACGCCTCCACCGTCTCTTTCATCGCCGCAAGATTCTCCTCTTTACGGCTCGTGATCGCGAGCTTTGCACCATGCTCGGCAAAAGCCCTCGCCACGCCGCCCGTAATGCCCATCCCGCCGCCTGTGACGAACGCAACTTTGCCCTGTAAAATGTCGGTGTTAAATACCTTGGTCATACGCGGATGATGTTAGCACAGAAGAAATGGAACCACAGATGAACACAGATAAACACAGTTGCCAGCAGACATTTCCGAGATGGCGTCGTCTTTGCATCGCTCTATCTGTGTCTATCTGTGTTTATCTGTGGTTAAGCCTCCTTTCTGCCTGCTCCACCAAGCCCACCGATATGCGCACGCGTGTGCCGGCCGAGACGCTCGTCTATCTCGAGACAAACGACCTCGCCGCAGCGCTGCAGCCGATAATCGACAGCAAACCGTTCACCGAGGTCGCGAAGAGCAAGCCCGATTTTTCGGCCCTGAAAGGCGTCCAACTCGCCGTAGCAGTCACCGGTTTTGAGACCAGCGAAGAGAAGGTCAACGACAAACAGAGCATCGGCAAAGTGCGGCCACGATTCGTGGCGGTCGCCGACACGCACGCGTGGGATTATAAGGCCGTCAAGTTTGCCGAGACGCGTCTCGACGCCTTTGTACAGGAAATGCTCGGAGGCGGCGCAACGATGGGCCGCAGCCAAAAGTCGCAGCAGACCGGCGGCACTTACATCACATGGGCCGCCACCGATGGCCGCCTCGCCCACGCTCTCGTCATCGACGGCATCATCTATTTCGGCAATGACGAAACCGCTATCGACAAATGCCTCGCCGTCAAACGCGGCGAAGCCGACAGCATCCTCAAGACGGGCAAGGTCGAGCCAACCGAACCCGGCACAATCGCCCGCGGCTATGTTTCGACGGATGGCGTCGCAAATATTGCATCGCTCGTTAGCGTGACATTGGCTACGGTGAGCGAACTGTCCTACGAGGCTCGCCCCGCTGTCGCCGAGTCGTTTGCGAACCTTATCCGGGGTTCGGTCGCAGAGATCCGCTGGGATTCAAGACGGTCGGATGAAGGCATTACGGACCGATTCGTAGCGTCTCTTCCGACTGGGGGGGCGCCCGATCCTGACGAACTTTGGACAGAAACGATCGATCTTCTATTCGAAAGTATTGAAAGCACGGCTACAGAAGATGTCGTCGATGTGCTTTCAAGCTCCAAGTCCGAAGCAGCTTCCGCGTCAAACACCCTCCACCGCCGCGAAGACCGCTTCACCACAACAACCGCCGAACGCCGCATTGTCACGGACATCGGATTTATCGGCTGGCTTATCGCTCACCTTAACCAAGACTGACATGTTCGGCCGTTACTTGCGTTTTGCTGCTTTCTTTAGGTTTCGTACATTCTGCTCGATCCACTTCTCAGCCGCATCGTACTGGGCGAATTTGCGTTCGTCGCGGCGGAATGCGGGCGTGTGGTTGTAGCGGCGGCCGTTGATGTATTTGGTCGGGTGCGCGATGTGTAGCATTTCGTGGAAGACGACGTATTCGACGATGTATCGCGGCACGCTCGTCGAGTCGAGCGTGCGACTGATGGCGACGTGGCCGTGGGTGGCATCGTGGTGGCCGAGGATGCGATAGGTCTTTCGGGCGGACCATGTCAGGGCAGGACGTGGGATCGCGCCGGCGAAGTACTGCTGATTGACGGCATCAAATATCTCGTCGAGATCGTAAACGGAGCCTTTTGAACTGGTTACGACCTTGCGGCCGCGCGAGCGTTTGCTCGCGGCGGCGCGTTCGCGCAGGACGTCGGACTTGCTATATGCAGAGTAAACCTCACGTGCCCCGGCGGGAATGCGCTTTCTCAGCAGCTTGCCGACCAGTACATACGCGAGGCCTCTGTGACATTGCAGCGGCATATCGCTGCAAACCGTTCCGATCCGGACGAAAACCTCGCCGTCTCGCAGCCTGATCGTATGATTTATGCCGATATACGGGTAAAATGAAACGTGGACCGGCGGCACGGCCCGTTTGGGGTCGTAAAAGCGGTATGCTTCCTCGTAAAGGGCAATGAGTTGATCGATCACAATAGGACCAATAGGTCATATAGGACGTATGGGCCCTATTTTTTGCTAAACAAATGTAGCTGGGATTAAACATTTTTGTTGACACTCTGGCCGGCTAAATGCTATCCCTTTATATGGGAACAGCATACGCCCGAAAAGGCCTATGCATCAAACCCACCGAAATCAGAATCTCGCCCGCGACGGCAACCCAGGCAATGAGGAGCCGATCAGGCACCTCGACAGTCGCGGACAGATCATTCTGACAGCCATTATCAACGAACACTTCGTCACCGGTGAACCGGTCGGTTCAAAGGTGCTCGCCGAAAGATTTGCCCGCCAGTCGGGGATGAGTTCGGCGACCATCCGCAACGTGATGGGTGAGCTTGAGGAGCTCGGGCTGGTCGAACAGCCTCACACCTCGGCAGGGCGTGTTCCCACGGATACGGGCTATCGGTTCTACGTTGACAATCTGCTGGGCGTCCTGAGCATTTCTAACGATGACCTCCATCGCATAGGCGAGGAATTCGGGCTGAATGCCCTCGATATGGGCGATACGCCCGACCGGCTGTTGGAACGTACCTCTCACTTGCTCTCGGCTCTTTCTAATAATGTGGGCATCGTGGTATCGCCTAGTTTGGCGAGTGATCGCCTGCAGCACATCGAGTTTGTCAACCTTTCCGACAATCGCGTTCTCGTCGTGCTGGTCTCGCCGCCGAATATCGTTCACAACAAGATAATTCGGCTGAACGTTGCCTTTGCCCGAGAGGAACTCGAACGCACCGCGAACTATCTGAACGCGGAGTTTAAGGATAAGAGCCTTGCCGAGATACGTGCCGAGATAATGCGTCTCATGCACGAGGAAAAGGCGTTGTTTGACAACCTGCTTCAGACGGCGGTGATCCTTTGCTCGGAAACGATCGAGGACGATGCTGCC
>CAZMQR010000307.1:0-3355 GCA_964568325.1 uncultured Chloracidobacterium sp.
AGCCCGCCCGAGGCATTCGTGATAACGTACACAGCATAGCGGGCCACTTTGACCTGACCCGAATTCTTCTTGATATCGTCCGGAGCTTCATCAGTCGGCGTGTCATCACCCGCCGGCTTGACGGGCGGCTTCGAGTTCTTCACGGGCGGCGGCTTTGGCTTATCCTCAAGTTCATCATCGATGTCGTCGATATCGCCGAGATCGTCAGGTTGAGTGCTGTTGTTCTGCCCACCTTTTTGAGGCTTCGTCGGCTTGTTCTCGTCGTCCTTGATCAGGTCTTCGAGCTCGTCGTCAGCATTGCCCGGCTTTTTTGTGACGGGCGGCTTGGACTTATCGTCGTCGAGTTCGCCGTCTAACAGATCGTCGTCGAGGTCGCCAGGCTTTGCGTTCGGATTTGAGCCGCCCTTGGGCGGCTTAGCTGGCGGCTTATTCTGCTCCTCATCAACGATAGCGTCCAGTTCAGCGTCAAGATCGTCCTGAGGCTTCGGTGGATCGGTCTTGTTCTTTTTAGGCGGCGTCGGCTTCGGCTTTGCGCTGCTTGATCCTTTCGTCGTGCCGCCTTGCGCGTAGGTTGATGAGGTCCCGACACCGGCGAAAAGCAACGTCACGACGGCAAAAGACACAACATGAAATAACCCAATTCTTCTCATAACTCCTCCGTCACTACTTATTGGTCCGGCAGGACACCCTGTCCCGGGCCGGTCGCCTGATTCGTCGGCACGATCGTGGCGAGCCGCGCTTTCATCTTCTGGAAATCCTTACTGTCCAATTGCATCTCTCGATCAAGCGGGAAACTGTCGAGATAGTCTGTCAGATAGATCGCTCGATCGGGCACGGGCGGGTGCGTGCTCAACAGCTTGATCGGCTGCTTAGGGTTGGCTTTGTAGAGTTTTACGAAAAAGCTCGACATCGCCGTCGGGTTATATCCGGCGTTGAACAGGATGTGCGACCCGTAAAGATCCGCTTCTTTCTCCTCCGAGCGGCTGTAAGCTCGAGCCAGGAGGTCAACAACGAAGTTGGATCCCAGCCCGGCCGCAAGCTGCGCCCACCCGCCCTGCGGGGCCACGGCCGCGACGATCGCGTTTGCTATGCTCTGATTCTTATACTTGCTGAGCACAGCGCGAGCCTGATGGTGCGCATAGTTGTGAGCGAGTTCGTGCGAAAGCACGCCGGCAAGTTCGGATTCGCTTTCAGCAAAGCTAAGCAGTCCCGTATAGACCACCACGTGACCAGGCGGCGTCACAGCGTTGACCTGCGGTGAGTTGACGATCGTCAATCTATACTCGAAGGGCGAACCCGGCGATTTGTTCACCAAACGGTCGACCAGTTTCTGGACATACTCCTTTACCTCGGGATCCTCGACCTTTGGAGCCTGCGCGGCAAGGGCGTTAAAGCCCATGCTGCCAAGATTCATCTCCCACTCCTTGGTCACCGCAAAAACCGGCTCCGGCCGCCCGGTCTGTTGGTTGTAGCCCATTATCTTCGAGTCTTTCGACTGATAGTAATCGGCGTGCCTATTCCAACCCGCAAGGAATCTGTTCTGGCTGTCGGCAAGTATCTTTCGAACGGATGCCGCCGTCTCGGCAGGCACATCCATCGCGAGGAACTTGTTGAGCCAGCGGATGCTCTCACTATGTTCGCCCGCGTTGTAGAGTGCGTAACCCTTTAGGTAGGTCAACCGTAGATTCGAGGGGAACCGTTCAAGCCCCTCTGTAGCAGATTTTAGACAGTCGTCATAATCCTTAGAGAAGCCGAAATACGTTTGATAGAAGTATGTGCTCGTCAATAGCTCTGCGCACTTTTCGCATGATGCATCTTCCTTGAGCGCCTTCTTGAGGATCTTCTCAGCCTCCTCCAGTCCCTTTTTTGCTGACTTCTTTGTCCGGTCGTCCTTTGAGTTCAGGTAGTCCAGCCCATCCTTCCTGGCCTGCTGAAGTATGGCTTCGGCCTGCACAACGACATCATCCGCGATCGAGCCGTCCGCACCGCGCGCGAACATACCCAACAGGACGCAAACGGCCAGAACCCCCGTCGAAAGGCTCCTGATACGCATCGTAGCTACCTCCAATATCCTCACTGACGACATCCGCCGTCAGGGCCACACAATTCTGCTGTGGGATTGTTCACGAGCAATCTAGCACCAACCGCTATCGAACGCAAGGAGAAAATGGTCGGCCGGGCCGTTAGGTTTTGACCCTTGAAACCAGGAAGATGCCGAGAAACGCGAAGATAAATATTGGTGCCCAGACGGCGGTAGCCGGATCGAGTTGTCCATTGAGACCGAACTGATCAAAGACAGCACCGGTGCCGATAAATAGCAGCCATAAGCCGACGGCCCCCGCTAGACCGCCACCACCACCGCGCCCCACCAAAGTTACCGATAGCGGTGCCGTGACTAAGGCCATGACGAGAGGAAGAAAAAGTGTCGAATAAGACCTCTGCAGCGGCACATCGACCGCGCGGCGGCCAAGATCTGATTCTGCCGTTGCGCGGCGTTGACGCAGTTCCGCTGATCCCATATGGGCCGGTTTGCGCGAGCTGGACGAAAACGGGTCGTGCGCTTCTGAGATATCAAAGGTCGGGATAACCGACGTCACGATCTTGCCTTGATCCAACGAGAATCGCTGAACATTATTAGCGACCACACGGCCGACTCTCCATATAGCGGTATCTGAAAAGATCACGCTGCGAAGATCTCTGCCGGCTTCATCGAACTCAAAGACGTGCAGGTTTGCGACTGCCGGCCTATCAGAGCCACCTTCACGCTGTTCGTTATCAGACGTAGCGGTGTATGCGTAGAGACGACCGTCACCTTTGCCCCAGCGTTCGTGAACGTCTGACGGCAGCTTTCCACCGGTGACAATGTACTGCCGAGCCTCGTCTTGTATCCGGTTCGCTCGCGGAAGCACTGTCTCCTGGACGATATAGGCCGCCCCGCCGATCAGGAGCATCAGAGCAAAGGCCGGCACCAGCAGTCGATAGATACTCTGGCCTGCTGCAGCCCAAGTGACCAACTCATTCTGGCGAGACTTGATCACATATGTAGCCATTACGGTGACCATCGCAGCCGTCGGGACCAGCTGTGCGAACAGGTATGGTAGAAGGAAAATCAGATACTTGAGGAGATACCACCAGCCTCCGTCGATAACGGCCGCGCGGCGCCACAGGTCGAGTGTGGTAAAGATCAGAAACAGCGCGAGCAGGAACGCCAAGGCAAGAACGAAGTTCTTGACCAGATTTCGAAGCAGGTCAAAATCACGTAAGCCCGTCGTTAAGTCGATGAAGAGGTCACCAGCCCCGAGGCGGCCCTTTACGATGGTTAGCCTTTGAATGGCGGCCCTGATCGGCCGGCTCA
>CAZMQR010000308.1:0-3348 GCA_964568325.1 uncultured Chloracidobacterium sp.
CACACAAGCACCGTACTATTTCGAGGATGGGTCGCCGAACCACGATACGATGGGAACGATCGCGATGGATGTGCGGGGCGACCTTGCCGGGATGGTCACGACTAGCGGAATGGCATTCAAAATGCGTGGGCGTGTCGGCGATTCGCCTATCATTGGTGCGGGGCTCTATGTCGATAACAAGGTCGGCGCGGCGACCAGCTCCGGCGTCGGCGAAGAGGTGATTCGTATCTGCGGTACGCATACGGTCATCGAACAAATGCGGCTCGGTAGAAGCCCCGAGAGGGCATGTCATCAGGCCGTAATGCGCATCGTTGAGCGCGATCCGGTTAAGGCGCGTAGTCTGCAGGTCGGGTTTGTCGCCATCTCAAGGGGCGGGATGGTTGGGGCATTTGCACTCCAGAAGGGCTTTACCTATTCGATCACGAACGCTAAAAGCAACAAAACGCTTGCGGCGCACAGCTATTTCAAATAAGTATTGCGCGATGCTGTTATCCCTGAAGTCATTATCTCTAGAACAGAAGATCGGCCAGTTGTTTTTCGTTGGCATTCCCGGGTCCGAATTGGACGCTTCTGCCCGCGGTCTGCTGGACGAAGTTGTGGCCGGGGGCGTTTGCCTCTTTGCCCGTAACATTCGTGATCGGCTGGGGTGTCGCGAACTCCTCGATGGTGTCCGAGAGTTTTTGCCCACAGGGCCGCTCCTAAGTATCGATCAGGAGGGCGGCCGCGTTGATCGGCTGCGTCGAATCATGGCACCGATGCCGGCGGCGGCTCGCCTTCGCACGGATAACGATGCCCGCGACCACGCCCGAATTATTGCGGAGTCGTTGCGAGTTCTTGGGTTCAACATGGACTTTGCACCAGTCGTCGATGTGATCGACGACTCTCGGCTGGCGAGTGACAATGGACTTTTCTCGCGGGCATTTGGAGCTTCAGGCACCGACGTCGTGCGGTTGGCGGGGACATTCCTCGACGTATTGCAGGAGAATGGTATTATCGGCTGCCTGAAACATTTTCCCGGGTTGGGCGCTTCGGTTGTGGACTCTCATGAGGAGCTTCCGTCAGTCGAGGTCGATGACGTCACCATGCGAAGCGTCGATCTAAGGCCATATGTCGAGATACCTGACATCCGCGCAGTCATGGTTGCGCATGCCGCGTATCCGCAGAGTCGTTTGCAGGAGGCCGATGAAAGTGGGAAACTCTTACCTGCATCGCTGAGTAGCAACATTGTTACAGGCTTGCTGCGGGAGGAACTCGGCTTTCAGGGCCTCGTCATCACTGACGATCTCGAGATGGGTGCGATAGTAAATAACTATGGCATTGGCGAGGCTTGCGTTAAGGCCGTTGATGCAGGCTGCGACATGCTCGCAATCTGTGCTGACTCGGATGCTATACGGCGTGGATTTGAGGCAGTCTTTGTTGCTGTCAATGATGGACGAATTTCGTCGGACCGTATCGATAGCTCGCTAGAGAGAATCGGCCGGGTCAAGGCATTGGTTCTACCTGTGCCAGACCTTGATCTCGAACGGCTCGATGAGCTTTGTCACGAGATTACCGTGCTGGAGGAGAGACTAGTCGGCTAAATCAAGAAGAAATGAGGAATCTACGTAGAACTGTATTTGGCGTCTTGCTGCTCGTGCTGCTTCTGACATCGGCAACATGCCGGCGAAGAAACTCAGGATTTGTCACCGTTGCCCTCCCGGAAAAATTCACGACTCTCGACACACTGACCACGACACAGTCTGATTCGGCGTCTGAGCGGATAAAGAACCTTATGCTCAATACGCTGGTTCGCAAGGATGAGAACTTTGACTATGTTGGCGAACTTGCGAAGGACATCGCCCTTTCACCAGACGGGCTGACCTTGACCTTTACGCTGCGGGATGGCGTCAAATTTCATAATGGTAAGGTTCTGAGGTCGGCCGACGTCAAGTACACGTTCGACGAACTATTCAAAGCCGACGGGAACAAGGCGAAGGCCTTCTACGATACTGTTCCCGTTGACGACACGAAGGCGGGCAAGCCAACCGTGACGCATCCTGAGGGACCGGGCGGAAATACGCCCGCGAAGACGGAGCCGGTGACGAAGTCGGTGCCGCACATCACGTCAATCACAACACCTGACGAAAGAACCGTTGTCTTTGTCATAGCCAAGCCGGGCCTGCGGACGCAGCTGTTAGCGAACCTTGTTGCCGTTCCAATCATTCCCGAGGGTACTGTCGCACAGCAGAAGGACAGCCCCGTCGGAAGCGGACCCTTCAAATTCGTTCGATTTGATGCATCTCAGGGGGTTCTTGAACTTGAGGCATTCTCCGACTACTGGGAAGGGGCACCAAAGGTTAAGGAACTAAGGGTCAAATCCCTTACAGATGCGACGGCGCTTACCGCCGAACTCCAAACTGGTGAGGTTGATATTGCCCCGAACCCGACGAACCTTCCGCCCGACATCCTGAAGTCGATCCAGAGCGCCGGACATCTTAATGTCGTTCAATCTGACGGCTCAAATATCCAATATTTGATCTTTAACGTATCCTCTGGCCCACTGGCTAATGTCAAGGTGCGGCAGGCGATCGGCTATGCCCTCGATCGCCAAAAGATAGTCAAAGAGTTGTTGTCGGATCAGGCAAAGTCCGCCTCGTCGGTCCTCCCGTCTCAGTCCTGGGCGTTTACACCCGGCAAGGAGTATTCCTACGACCCGACGAAGGCCCGCCAGCTACTGCAGGAGGCTGGTTACAAGAATGAGCCGATCATCTTCAAGTTCCGGGCAAACAGCGCTGCCGTATCTCAGTATTCTCAGGCCATTCAAAGTTCGCTCAACGATGCGGGACTCAACATTCAGATCGAAACTCTCGACGGGCCGACCATCCTTCAGCACCTGAGGCAGGGCCAGTTTCAGATGTACACCGGCATTTGGATAGGTGGTAACCAGGATCCGATCTTTATGCGCGACCTATTTAGCTCGACAAAGATACCGAGTGCCACGGTTTCGTGCTGTAACCGCAGCAGGTACTCCAATGCTGAGGTTGATAAGCTCGTCGAGGATGCTCTCAACGCTACCGACAAGGCCGTCGCGAAGCAACTCTATTCGCGGGCATGGGACATCGTATCGAACGACTTGCCGCTGATGCCGCTCTGGTACCCGGCCAATATTGTCGTATCGAATAAGCGCATAGGCAATGTTGCGATCAGCCCCAGCGGCGACTGGACGTTTCTCAAAGAAATTACCGTTTCGCCCTAGGCTAACGGACTGGAACCGGCTTGACAATTCAATGTCAGACAGTAAAATTATCATTTGCCGCGGGAGTAGCTCAGTGGTAGAGCGCGACCTTGCCAAGGTCGAAGTCGCGAGTT
>CAZMQR010000309.1:0-3348 GCA_964568325.1 uncultured Chloracidobacterium sp.
GGGAATTGTGGGATCAGGCTGGGTCTCCGACGAACTTCGGCTTTTCCAGTGAAAGAATCCGGTCGCTACTGCTCCCGGTTCTGGATTGACGCTACTTTTTGGCGAGGAGTTTCTTGATCATCTCGTGCATTTGGGTGATGCGGGACGGGCTCGATCCCGTTTCTGCGTAGCGGATGATGCCCTTGCGGTCAATGATGATGGCTGTGGGCAGCGCAGTTGCGCCGTATTGCAGCTGGATGGCCTGGCCGGTTGCAACGGCGAAGGCGTAAGGCAGCCGCTCGCGGGTCCGAAACTGTTTGAGAAAGTTTAGCTCGGATGGCGGATCGGCCGGTAAGCCGCCGGCCTTGCCGTAATATCGCGTGACGCCGATGATCTCAAGGCCCGCCTCGCGATAGTCCTGATGCCATTCGATCAGTGACGGATATGCCTCAAAGCACGGGCCGCACCAAGTCGCCCAGAAATCGAGCAGCACGACCTTGCCCCGCATGTCGGCAAGCGTACGGGCCTTGCCGGGAAACCACTCGGCCGGGGCCTGGAATTCAGGCGCGGGCTCGCCGAGCAATTTATAATGCTGTTCGCGCTTTCTGAGCCGCGACGAGACCTCGCCCTGCGAATAGCGGTCAACGAATTCTTTGGGGACGGCTGCCAACGCCGATGCGAAGTAGGCCAGCGCCGCCGGCTTTCGGCCCGTGTCGATCAGATACTTTATCTTTTGATCGACAGCGTAATAGTAGAGGCCCGAAGAGTTTACCGTCGCGCCCGTGATACGCATATCGTCGAGGGCCATCTCAGCTTTTTCGCGGCTGCCCGAATCGCGATGGGCCTCAAAAACGAGCATTCCGGCGTCAAGTATCTCGTCGAGACCGCGTGCACGCGACGAGGCATTTTTCAGTAGGTCCTTCGATGCGGCATAGGCTGCCTCGGCGTGCCGTGCCATCTTCAGAAATTCATTCTCTGCCTGATAGGCCTTGGCGAGCTCGCCCTCGACGCGGGCCCGTTCGGTCAGTTTGCGAGGCTCTATTGCCAGGTAATCGGCAAACACTTTTTCCGCTTGGACGAGTTTTTTCTGCTTTGCCAAAACAACTGCGGTGATGGATCGTGCCGTCTGGACACGATCGACAGATGAACCTTCGGCGGCGATGAATTTGAGCAGATTTTCTGCCGTTCCGTCGAGGTTATCTGCGATCCAATTAAGCATGCCGAGGTAATAGAAGTCATCACCGGCGAGATTTGTTCGCGTGGCGGCAGTGGCCGCGTGCCGAGCCGCGAGCTGACGCTGCTCAAGCTTTGTCCGGGCGAGGAGCGAATCGCTGTAAGTAACCTTCTTCGTTTCGTACTCGATGAGTTTTGATTTCAAATAGCCGTTTGCCTCGTCAAAAAGCTGTTTGACCGTGGGCTCACCGGCCGCGGTTGCTGTCTCGCCCACGCCCGTCGGGCCAATCCGGCCGGACTGCGCAGCAATGCCGGAGGAAAAAATCAGGACGAGAAGGATCGTAGATAGCTTCATTTATCGAGTTGCTGCTGCGGATAGAAACCTGTCCGGGCAAAAGACATTCCATGGCCCGGTGTCCGAGTTCCCGATCAGAGTGTCTGCTACCAGCGACGCCGTTAACGGCGCGAGCAGTATACCGTTGCGGTAATGGGCCGTCGCTATGGTGATGCCGTCGAGACCCGAGATCGGGCCGATGATAGGCAGCCCATCACCGGCAAAAGGCCGCAGCCCCGACCAGCGATCTGTTACCTGCATCGTTCCGATCGCCGGTGCGATCCTGGTGGCCCTTTCTGTTAAGTCAGAGATTGCCTCCTCCGTAACCGACTGGTCGAAACCAACATCTTCTGACGTTGATCCGACAAGGACACGTCCGTCAGCACGCGGAACTATGTAGTTATGCCCGGTCCAGATCACATGTGCGAGCGTGAGCGGCGGCCCCTGAAACTCTACGATCTGGCCGCGCATAGGCTTGACCGTGAACGGCATCGCCGTATCGCCAAGTATGATGAGGGACGTCCACGCACCGGTTGCAAGTATCGTGTGGCCGGCATACACAGGGCCGGATGCGGTTTGAACGCCTCTTGCCCGACCATTCTCGACGATGACTCCGGTGACCTCAGCGCTCTCGCGGATCTCGATATCGTTGAGGCTCGCATAACGCAGCAATGCGAGTAGCAGTTTTCGGTTCTCGACCTGCCAGTCGTTGGGATAAAGTGCTCCGACCGTGATCAGCGAGGATAATTCGGGCTCAAGTTTTAGGATATCTTCGAGCGAGAGCGTTTCGGCCGTGATGCCGATCGAGGATTGTTGCCTATACTTTTCGAGAAGGAGCCGACCGTCGTCCTCGCCGAAAGCAACGTCCAGCGTTCCGGCCGTATCTAGCTCAATATCGATGCCCGTCTCATTCAAGAGTTCCGCGGCCAGCCTCGGATACATATCGCGCGACTTCGTCCCCAGCAGATAGGCAGCATCCTTGACGTTCGCATGCACGTCCGTAGTCAACATTCCGGCTGCCGCCCACGAGGCCTCGCGTCCGCACGCGCCTTTTTCGATAACGGTTATCTTGCCCGCACCGCGACGCCGCAGTTCACGGGCAATACTCAGCCCGATAACGCCGCCGCCGATGATCAAAACGTCAGACATTGGAAACAGTATAAGACATATTGAAAAGCTCGTAGCTGATAGCTATTAGCTATGAGCTACTTTTCATTGCCGAATCGCGTAGAATAGACATAGTTATGAATCACAAGATCACATTGATCCCTGGCGACGGCATCGGGCCTGAGATCGTCGCGGCAACTGTCCGCGTTATCGAAGCGACGGGCGTCGCGATCGACTGGGAAACACATATTTTGGGAGCCCAGGCGCAGGAGAAATTTGGCACGACACTGCCGGAAGAGACGATCGAATCGATCCGCCGGAATAAGGTCGCTCTCAAAGGGCCGCAGATGACGCCGATCGGCAAGGGTTTTACATCGGTCAACGTCGGTTTACGAAAGGCCCTCGACCTTTACGCAAATGTGCGGCCGGTCAAGGCTCTTCCGAATGTCGAGTGCCGCTATCCCGAGCTTGACCTCGTTATTGTTCGCGAGAATACTGAGGACCTTTATGCCGGCCTCGAGCACGTCGTCGTGCCGGGCGTGGTCGAGTCGCTCAAGATAATTACCGAAAAGGCCTCGACGCGCATCGCTCGTTACGCGTTTGAATATGCGCGAGACAATGGCCGCAAGAAGGTGACCGCCGTTCATAAGGCGAACATCATGAAGCTCTCTGATGGCCTGTTCCTCGAGTGTTTCTATAGCGTGGCGAAGGAATTTCCAGATATCGAGGCCGATGACAAGATCATCGACAATTGC
>CAZMQR010000310.1:0-3341 GCA_964568325.1 uncultured Chloracidobacterium sp.
CCGCTAATGATCATCGGGCTGATCCAGTCGATCCCCGGCATCATCGCGCAGATCTTCCAATACGCGGCCCAGTTTGCGGAGATCGGCCTCAAGGGAATGAACGGCGGCGGCCGTAACTTCTTTCAGGGCTCCGGAAGCGACCTTGCCCTATCGAGCGGAATGATGATGCTCTTCGTCGTGGTGTTGGCCGTGTTCATGGTGTTCTCATTCGCATGGTGGGCGATCTTTCTGTTTGCTGTTCCGCTTATCATCGAGCACGACCTTGGTGCAGGCGAAGCGATCAAGCTGAGCGCAAGGGCCGCCATGAGCAACATTGGCGGGTTGATCGTCTATTTCCTGCTTCTGATCCCGATCATGCTCGTCGGTATGCTGATGCTCTGCGTCGGTATGTTCCTGATCTCGATACCGGTGATGTATATCGGCCAGGTGTTCATCTACAGGATGGTCTTTCCTTACGCAGGAACGCCGCTTAACATGACACCGCCGCCGCCGAACGAATACGGTTTTGGCGGTGGACAGTATGCCTAGGGCTACGGCCGTCTTAACGTCTTTGCGGGAAATACCTGAGGTCGAATTGGATGGAACTTGCTGTCGAGAAATACAAGGTCAAAGCCGAACCGTTCTACTTGCCGGTCGGACAAGAGGTAGAGCTGTTTGAGGCGGCGTTTGCCGCCAAATTGCCTGCACTGCTGAAGGGGCCGACCGGCTGCGGCAAGACACGCTTTGTCGAGTACATGGCGTGGCGGCTGGGGCGGCCGCTTATCACCGTTGCCTGTCACGAAGACCTTTCCTCGACCGATCTCGTCGGCAGATTCCTGTTAGAAGGTGAGGAAACGATCTGGCACGACGGCCCGATGACCGCCGCGGTTCGCGCCGGTGCGTTTCTGTATCTCGACGAGGTCGTCGAAGCTCGCAAGGACACGGTCGTGATCATTCACCCTCTGACGGACGACCGCCGCCGACTGCCGATCGAGAAACGCGGCACGGTGCTCGACGCACCAGACGACTTCATGCTCGTTGTCTCGTATAATCCCGGCTACCAGTCGATCCTCAAAGATCTCAAGCAATCGACGCGGCAACGCTTTGTCGCGCTCGAATTCGATTATCCCAATGCCGAAGCCGAGACCGAGATCGTCGCCAAAGAGGGCGGCATCGACGAATCAACCGCCGCCGACCTCGTGAAGATCGGCCAGAAGGTGCGCAACCTTCGCGGCCACGGCCTCGAGGAAGGCGTCTCGACTCGCCTGCTCATCTACGCCGCCCAAATGATCGCCAAAGGCATTGCGCCAACGGCCGCCGCCGAGGTCGCCATCTGCTCACCCATCACCGACGACCGCGAACTCCAACGCAGCATCCGCGAGATCGTGACGACGATCATCTAATTTTGTGTTCGGTCAAATAAACACCAAAAGCCGGAATAAATACTTCATCTTGGCCTTAATCGTTCTGGGTGTTCTCAATTTCCCATTTGGAACGGAGGCAATACCTGCCCAAACCCTTACTGTCGTTGATGAGAATGGACAGCCAAAAGCGGGTATTGTGGTCAAACGAACATCTGACGCTCCATTCTTGTCGGAGCAGCTTGAGAAACAGGCTACCGATGAAAACGGTGTGGTTGTATTTCCCCGACGGGTAGAATATGCAGGCATTTTGTGGCGACTAGTGTATTGGGCCGTCGCTATCCCTACTGGCATTTTGTCCCATTCGATGAGTGGACCATTTCTGTGGATAACTACCGAATCGACCGACGTGTATGACAGTGCAGGGTTTGGCGGCTATTACGGGAGCGATCTGCCACCCTCAACCCTAAAACTTCGAACTTGGGATGAATCTCTCTCTTTCCTCAAAGATAGGTATCCCGCAGAGTGGTTCGAATACATCGATCCGCCGAGGAACAAACCCTACTGGGAAATATTTCCGCAAGAGGCAGGACCGGGCGAGGTGATCTTGTCGAAGCGCAATGAGCTTGGCATCCTGTCGAACTTTGCGACGACGCCGTTCGATCTTGAAGGGAAGCGGTACGCGTCGGTCGAGGGCTTTTGGCAGATGATGCTTTATCCGGAAGGGCCGGATGACGAGCGCGCGAAAGATAAACGCGTGAGCTGGAAATACACACGCGAGCAGGTCGCACAGATGACGGCGTTCGAGGCGAAGCAAGCGGGAACACTTGCCGAGGAGAATATGAAAACGCTCGGCATCGATTGGGTTAGCTACAACGGCAAACGATTTTCGTATCGTTCTCAAACGCCCGGCGAGCATTACAAACTAATCGTCGCCGCGATGCGTGCAAAGCTCGAACAAAACTCCGAGGTCAAACGCATCCTGCTCGCGACCGGTGATCTCATCCTCAAACCCGACCACCACGGCGAAGCCAACCCGCCGCCGGAGTGGAAATACTACGATATCTGGATGCACTTAAGAAAGGAGTTATCCGCAGATAAACTAAAATAGCGCTGATTGAAGAAACCTGTCCGATAATTCCATATCTGCATTCATCTGCGGCCAAAAGATCACTTTAACGCGGTTGTTTGTTTCTCCTTTGGGTCGTAGGGCGTTGCCATGTAGCGTTTTGCGGCTTCCTGCGCGTTGTCGTAGTTATCGGCGGTTGCCTCGGCGCGTTTGTAGGCGGCGACGGCACGTGTACGGTCACCTTTCGCGTCGTAGGCATTGCCCATCTTGATATTTGACCAGACGGCGAGCCATGCCGGGTCGAGATCGCCGCCCTGGGCGGCCTTGAAATTGTCGATCGCCAGATCGTAATTCCGCTGATCGAGGAAGAGCAGGCCGAGATGATAGTAGATCCAGGAATTCGACCGGTCTAGCTTTAGGGCCTCTTCAAACTGCTGCTGGGCCTCAGGGTAATTGCCTTCTTTGAATTGCTCGATCCCGCGTCGAGCGATCGATGAGATGCGCAGTTCGGGCGATATCCTGAGCAGCTTGTATCCCGGATCGATGATCACGGCGAGCGGTTTGCCAGAGGCTTCGATGTTGAAATCGGCGCTCGCCTCGTCCATTTGCAGCGTTTCTGTCTTTGAGCCCAGATCGCCCTCTGACCTAAGCTGGACATCAACAGGAAGCCGCAGATTGTCGTAATTCTGCTTCACGGTGCCACGAGCGACAAACTTACCGCCGCGTGTCCTCAGGATCTGATAATCACTCGAGAACTCCGGCACACCAGTCGCTTCGACCCAGCGCGCGAAGAAATATCTCATGGGTTGGCCCGCGATGCGCGATGTCAGCTTCTCAAAATCGTCGATCGAGGCATTCTTACCGCGAAACTCCTGCAAAAATGTGCGCAGCAGCTGATCGAATTTCTGTTGGCCCAGCGTATCGCGAAGCAG
>CAZMQR010000311.1:0-3307 GCA_964568325.1 uncultured Chloracidobacterium sp.
GCCTCGATCCTTTGCCGCGTGCGTTCGCGTCGGCTGACCACGGGATCGACAAAGAGCGAGACGAGCCAATACAGAGGCCGTATTGCCGGAAGCAGGAACAGAAGTTTGCGTTCAGGGTTGTTGATGACGAGCAATCGCGGGACGATCTGACGCAACAGGACCGTAGCGATCAAAGTTGTGCCGAAGGCGGCCGCGAGCAACTCCCATTTCACTGTGAGGCGTTCCGCAAGCACGGAGGTCACGAGCACGGTAAACCCGATCAGCAGCACCTGGATCGTCGAAGATAACGCAAAACGGAAGCGTGGCCGGTTGTCGAGTATCTCGCGAAGGAAGCTGACCGCTCTCTTCTTCTGCGCGAACTCCTCATCGGACGAGATGCGCCTGAGGCCGACATCCGAGATGTGCGAGAACGCCATATCGACCGTTGCGAGAAATAACATCGCAACGAGCAGGACGGCGGCGAGTATCAATTCAATGTCCATCAGCTAATCGACAATATTCTTCCACAGCCGTCCGTCGGCGGCGAGCAGGCGGTCTGCCTCCTCGGGGCCCCACGTGCCTGCAGCGTAGTCGGGAAAATCGCGGTCGGGAATGGCGTTCCATACCTCAAGCACGGAATCGACGATCGCCCACGCAGCTTCGACCATGTCGGCACGCTGGAACAAGGTGGCGTCGCCGATCATGCAGTCATAGAGCAATCTCTCGTAACCGGTCGCGATCTGCTCGCCAAAGTGCTCGGCATAATCGAAGTCCATATCGACCGGACCGACATTGACGATCGGCCCCGGTATCTTTGCCCCGAAATGCAGCGTGATACCCTCATCGGGCTGGATGTGAATGACTATACGGTTCGTCCTGAGCCGCTCGATGCCCGTTTCGCGAAACAGCATAAATGGCGCCTTTTTGAATTCGATGATTATGCTCGAGTGCCTGCATGGCATCCGCTTGCCCGTGCGGACGTAGAACGGCACGTCGGCCCAACGCCAGTTGTCGATCGAGAGTTTGAGGGCGGCGAAGGTTTCTGTATTGGAGCGGGGTGCGACTTTGTCCTCATCTCTATAGGCTTTGACTCGCTCAGCGGAGCCCTTACTTACGTGCGGATCACCGACACTGATCTCGCCTTCGCCATACTGCCCTCGGGCCGTGCGATTAAAGACCTCTTCGGGCGGGAACGGCTGAATGGCCTGCAATATCTTGGCCTGTTCGTCGCGCACCGAGTCGGCGTCAAACGACACCGGTGGTTCCATCGCAGTTAAGGTAACCAACTGCAAGATATGATTTGGTATCATGTCGCGAAGAGCACCCGCCGAATCGTAATAGCCGCCGCGCTGCTCTACGCCAAGCGTCTCAGCGACCGTGATCTGCACGTGATCGACAAAATTCCTGTTCCATATCGGCTCAAATATCGAGTTGCCGAATCGAAAGACCAAGATGTTCTGCACGGTCTCTTTTCCGAGGTAGTGGTCGATCCTATATATCTGTCGCTCCTTGAGGGAGCGGAGCAGGCTTGCGTTGAGCTTTTTTGCCGAGTCGAGGTCGCGGCCAAAGGGTTTCTCGTAGATGAATCGCCGCCACTTGCCGTCTTCCTCTTTGCCAAACCCATTCTTCACCACTTTTTGCGTCACATTCGCAAACAGGTCCGGCGGCGTCGCCATATAGAAGAGATAACTGTCAGGCATCTGATGCTCCGCCGTGACGTGGCCCAACAGTTCCTTCAGGTCGCCGAATAGCTTTTTGTCGTCATCAAAATCGCCGCCGGTGTAGTACGTTCGCTCGGCGAACCAATCGAGGAGCTTCTTGTCCTCTTCCTTGACGAACTCACGCAGATTCTCGGACATCTGCTTCCGGTATTCCTCGCTCGTCATCTCCTGCCGTCCAACTCCGATGATGGCAAATTTGTGCGGCAGAAAATCGTCCTTCGCCAGATTGTAGAGAGCGGGGAAGAGCTTCCGCTTGGTCAGGTCGCCCGTCGCGCCAAAAATGACCATGACGCACGGCTCAGCAGTTTTCTTGCTCTCGGTCATTTCATCTATTTTGCACAGAGCGCACAGAAAACACAGAAACGAATGTTAACTAGTGGAGGCTAATGCTTCCGTTCTAATCAGTAAGTTCTAAACCTCGGTGACCTCTGTGGCTAAATTTTCAACAAATCTCTTAACTCTAATTCACGCGCATTCATTTCGCCGTTGTCGGTTTCGTGGTCGTAGCCGCACAGGTGCAAGAGGCCATGGAGAATGAGTTGTTTGATCTCGGTATCGAGCGACAACTTGTTTTCCGTGGCTTGTTTTGCGGCTTGTTCGGCTGAAATTACGATATCGCCGAGGAAGTCAGAGCCGCCTACGGTAGTGGGCGGTTGAACGCTGTCAATGTGCGGCGCAAAACCACCCGCTGCCGCAGGTGATTCTGACTGGAATACATCGGGTTCGTACGGGAACGAGAGCACATCAGTCGTCGAGTTCTTCCCACGAAACATTTCGTTCAGCTGCTTCATTCGATTATTCGAAACGAAAGCAACCGAGAGCGTTCTATTCTGCGATTCCGAAACAGAGTTTCCTATTTCGACAATAAATTTTCTAAAGCCATCGGTGTCTAGTTTAATCTTGCGTTGGAGGTTAACTATATCGATCATTTGGCTTATTTCGACATGGCCTTGTTGATTCCGACGAAGAGCCCCCCGCTCACGAGGCTGGAGGCAACTGCAATGCAGTTGACCATAACGAAGATCGCGACGAGAACACTCGGATTATTTTTAAGATACCCGATCGTGTCATACATCAACGGCGACGGGAGCGTCAGGGCCGAATCAAGTATTTGAGAGAGCACCAAAGTAAAAACAAGCGCGATATTTACGGCGATCATCGAGTTGATGACAGCCGTAACCGCGTTCTTCTTTGCTATTAGTCTGGAGAGTGTGAAATTTATCAGAAACACCGCCGCTATGATCGGAACGATGCTCATCGTGCGAGCCGTGGCTCCAGGGACAGGATAGCCGGGCATCATCGTCCAACGCGGCGTGATGATCGCGTAGGACCAAAGAACGTAACCGTGCATCAAACTGACAACGATGTAAAAAGGTGCTCCGAGTTTCATGGGCATCTCCAAAATTCTTAATGCGGTTCGTCCGTTTGTGAATGCCCTTCGTACGCTTTGACGATCATCTGGACGAGTTTGTGGCGGACGACGTCTTTGTCGGTGAGGTAAACGAAATCGATGCCTTCTAGGTCGGCGAGGACCTTTTCGGCTTCTTTGAGGCCGCTCTTTTGGCCGCGGGGCAGGTCGATCTGCGTCGTATCGCCGGTGACGACCG
>CAZMQR010000312.1:0-3293 GCA_964568325.1 uncultured Chloracidobacterium sp.
CTTCCCTCGCGCCGGGCTGTTCATAGGCTCGACACAGATGCTGACCGGTGATTCGGTCAAGCGCATGGCTTTCAATTTCTCACTCTCGGAGTTGGGGACGGGCAACGTTGATCTACAGTCAGAGGTGTTCTATTTCCTGCAGCCGACCGTAAGCACCGGCACTCCTGTGACGATCGATCTGGCGACCGGTGCCAGTGGTATGCCGGTGTCGCAGACAGCTCTGCCGAGCCCGACGGCCAGTCCGACGCCGACAGGATCACCGACGCCGAGCCCTTCGCCCACGCCGACACCGAGTCCAACGCCGACGGCAAGCCCGACAGGCTCGCCCACGCCCGTTCCGACGCCTACACCGGTCACGCCGCCTGCCGTTCACGGCATCGCCGCCGGGATGCTCGCTGTGCTGAATTATCAGTCCGGTATTTCTCCGCCCATCGTAGCTCGCACTGCGACCGGGTCGATCTCGCGCAGCTTTAACCTGCCTATCGAATTGAGCGGTTTGAGTATGACGATCAACGGCGCGGCATGTGGCCTGAAGTACGTCGATCGTCGTCGCATTGAGTTTGTCGCCCCCGCAGGTCTGCTGCCGGATGCTGATGGCACGACGTACCCGCTCGTGATCAACAACAACGGCGTTCAGATGAAAACGACGGTGACCGTCGTTCCTGCTCGCCCAGATATCTTCAATGTCGAAATGATCCCCGCTCCCGGTGGACGGGCCAAACTATTTAACGTCACCAATACCGTATTTACGACCGAGCCCTTTTCCGTTCGGACGATCAGACGCAAGGGCAACCGACTTGTCCCGAGCGTCCTGCGTATCTATCTAACCGGGGTTGTCCCACACACAACGGGACTTATCGTCAAGATCGGCGGCACCAATATCGGCGGGATCGCTCTCAGATCTGTACCCGTCCTCGTCGAACCCGGCATTTATACACTCGATTTTGAGCTTCCGGCCTCTCTCGACCATGCCGGAGACCAGCCTGTCGTCATATTCACGACTTTCGGCACGATACTCTACAGCTCTCGGCTTGAGGACACGGCCACGCGGGTGTCTATCCTGTAACTGCGCCTCCGGCAGTGTTATAATTGGCTGCAGGGTACAGGCCTCGTATTTTTTTTCGAGAACCTACAGTTGTTTCGCAGTTTTGTTGCGCCTGGAGGCTCTCCTTATCATTATGTCCGGAAAAGATGTCAGCACCATGAAGATCGCACCCAAGGTTTGGAAAAACGGCGAGTTCGTCGCCTGGAATGACGCACGCATTCACGTAATGTCGCACGTCGTCAATTATGGCTCCAGCGTATTCGAAGGCATCCGCTGTTATGAAACGAGCAAGGGCTCGGCCGTTTTTCGCCTGACCGAGCATATGCAGCGGCTCATTAACTCGGCAAAGATCTACCGGATGGACTCTAGGTTCAGCCGACAGGACTTTTGCGACGCGACCGTCGAACTTATCAGGGACAGCGGCCTCGAACACTGCTATATTCGCCCGCTTATCATGCGCGGGCTTGATGAAGACAAGCCGGCTTTCGGCGTCAACCCGTTCCCTAACCCGATCGATTCCTACATCGCCGTCTGGCAATGGGGCAAGTATCTCGGCGAAGAGGCCCTCGAGGCAGGCATCGACGTATGTGTGTCGAGTTGGGCCCGCATTACATCAAACTCTATGCCCGCTATGGCAAAGGCCGGGGCGAATTACATGAATTCGCAGCTCATCAAGATGGAAGCCCTTCTCGGCGGATATAGCGAAGGTATCGCGCTTGATGACCGCGGCTATGTGTCTGAGGGCTCGGGTGAGAACATATTCCTCGTCAATGGCGGACGGCTTATTACGCCCCCACTTGGTGCCTCAATTCTGCCCGGCATCACGCGCGATTCCGTCATCCAGATCGCTCGCGAAATGGGTATCGAGATCGTCGAGTCCCAAGTGCAGCGATCGGCCCTCTATCTTGCTGACGAATTATTTTTTACAGGCACGGCTGCCGAGATCACACCGATTCGTTCGGTCGACAAGATCACCGTCGGCTCCGGCAAGCGCGGTGAGATGACTGCAGCGATCCAGGACGAATTCTTCCGGATCCTCGCCGCCGACCGGCCGGCCCCGGACGAGCAGCCCTGGCTGACATTCATCAATGCCGATGAAAAAAAAACGGCTAGCGCCTGAATA
Source organism: uncultured Chloracidobacterium sp. (assembly GCA_964568325.1). Taxonomy (GTDB): domain Bacteria; phylum Acidobacteriota; class Blastocatellia; order Pyrinomonadales; family Pyrinomonadaceae; genus OLB17. The sequence continues at coordinate 2,169 of CAZMQR010000312.1, forward strand.
AGCTCCGATCTAGCCTATCGGCCCAGGACTCCGCCCGGCACCTCGGTGCCGATAGAGCCCAGCCCGTTCAGGCGAAAACTGAAGACGAGGCGATTCTCCTTGCGGACACCGATATTGAATGTGTAATACTGCAGGACGAGAGAGCAGCAATCGTATGCGTAGCCGACCGTTGCGAGGGCGCTGACCATGGGTGATTGGCGTGAGGCACGACGGTTCTGGAAATCAAAGAAGAATGACGTACCGCCGAAGAAGCCGCGGTCGCGATTCCCGACAAAGATCGACGGACTCCATTGCGAGCCGCGCAGGGTGCCCGGCTCTTTACCGCCAGGCCCGGCGTATTGCGCAAGCGACGGCATCAGCGTGACGGCACGAGTATAGTAAAACGTCTGGAAGAGTTTCAATAGCGGTCGCTCGACGCCTATTGTCGCCGAAATTGCCCGTATCCCGTCGCCGTTCAGGCCTACGTCCATTCGAGTATTGGCAAAGATGGTCCTGCGCGGACGGTAATTCAGGTCGATCGCGAGCGGCGACACCCGTCGGGGAACGCCCCCAAAGGTATAGAAGCTCAAGGCCGTGATCGGTTCGATCTGATTTCTGCGGCCCGGAATAAGGGCCCCGCCAAACGTATCATCAAAGTAGTACTTCCCCCGCACCGTTAGCGTCAGTACCTCATAGGGTTGGATCTCGGACGTGCGATCACCGGTCATTCTCGGTTGCTGCTTGAGCCGCTGCTGTGCCGACGGTGTCACCGCCTCGCCGTATCTCCTTGTGTAAAAACGATTTATGACGCCATACTCCACCTCGTTCGTATTTGCGATGGTGTCAACATAGTCAAAGCGAATGACACGGTGAAAGTTGTTGACACCTCTCACGAGCCGATACGTTACATAGGGCTCGATGACGTGACGAAACTTGAAAGCGTCGTTCTTGCCATAGTAGTTCTTTGCGAGGGCGACCGGACGAATGTCGAACGCAAATTCACCGTATTTGCGTATCACATCGCGGCTGACGACCTGGCGCATATCATTGAACGAATTCGAGTAGTAGGTGACCCGAGCCGAACCGGTAGCAGTAAAGTTCAAATATTTTGTCTGCAGGGGCAGCGTGATCTGCGGGTAGATGTCG
>CAZMQR010000313.1:0-3287 GCA_964568325.1 uncultured Chloracidobacterium sp.
CGGCAATCCAACCACGTTCCAATAGTCGCCCTCTATCTTTTCGATAAAAAGGGCGGCTTGTTTTTGTATGGCGTAAGCGCCGGCTTTGTCCAGCGGATCGCCCATCTCGGCGAGGAAATTGACCTCGGCGTCGGTCATTGGGGCGAATTTTACACTTGTGTGTTCGATGCCTGTGGCGGTTCCGCCGTTAACGATAGCTACGCCCGTGAGCACGTCGTGCGAAACGCCCGCGAGCAGGCGGATCATTCGCCGCGCGTCGTCCATGTCGACGGGTTTTCCGAGGATTCCGTCGTTAATGACGACCGTTGTGTCGGCTCCGAGGACGATGCGTCCGGGATGATTCGCCGCGACGGCCTCGGCCTTTTCGCGAGCCAGGCGCAGGACGTAGTCCTCCGGCGATTCGCCATCGCGTTCGCTTTCGTCAATGTCGGCGACGTGTTTCTCAAATGGCCAGCCAACCGAATTCAGTATCTCGGCACGCCGCGGGCTGCCCGAGGCGAGCACCAGTTTTGGCAATTCGATCATGTCGTCTAGAATGATAGTTTATCGGCGGCAAGACAAATGGACCAGTTATTTACAGTGCTTCCTAAGGTTTTGAAACAGGTCGAGCACACGCCGAGAGCTGACGAATCGGTCGTATTCGCCGCCTGGCGTCGAGCCGCCGGCGAACCGCTCAGCCGCCGAGCTGTTCCGGCTGATTACGGCGACAAAAAGCTGGTGGTTACCGTAGAAGACAAGACGTGGCAAAAGCACATGCAGGATCTGGCCCCCGAACTCGTCGCCCGCGTGAATACTGCCGTCGGCGACGGGACAGTGGAATATATTGAGTTTCAGATCGCTGAGAACTAAATTTTGCATTTTGAATTTTGCATTTTGATTTTTTGACCTTATGGACGTCCGTCACATCGCAAAACTCGCCCATCTCGAGATCACCGACGAGGAGGTCGCCATTTACACGCCACAGATGGCGAATATCGTCAAATACGTTGAGCAGTTGAACGAACTCGATACGGGCGATATCGAGCCGATGCTCGGCGGCCTGACGGACGAGGGCTCTGCGACAGCGACCATTCGCGAAGACACGGCCGGGGGCTCGCTCGGACAGTGGGCAGCACTCTCGCAGGCACCGTCGGCCGTTGAAGGGCATTTTCAGGTGCCGAAGGTGCTGTAGGAATGCAAAATGCAAAATTGAAAATTCAAAAGTGGCTCGGGCTATTTTTCATTCTGAACGTTTCGGTTTTCATTTTTGGCTGCGGAGCACCGAGCCTTGAATCGACAAACTGTTCGTCGGCTCGCGAAGCCGGCAAGCGGTTCTATTCATTTCATTTTGCTAATGACATGGGCCCGACGCATGACGGGCTGCGGGCCAGGCAACGATATCTGACGCCGAGATACTTTGAGATGTTGTCGGCCGGCGAGGCGAGCGATCTCGACCCGTTCACGATGACGCGTGAATACCCGCGAACATTTAAGGTCGGCGAATGCCGCGAGCTATCGCCTACTGACGTTGACCTGCAGATACAACTCTATTGGAAGGATGACGAAAAGACCGTTCAGCAGGAAGTTATCGCAAACATGGTAAGTCACGGCGACGAGTGGCTCCTCGACGGTGTCGGGTCGAAGGCCAGATAGATCTATGTCCATTGTTTCGGAGACAGAAAAGACGCTTCAGAAGGCCGAACGGCTCAACCCTGAGTTGAACTCGTTTCTCTCGATCGAGCGCGATAGCGCGCTTGCGCGGGCAGAAATGCTCGACGCGACCGACGGCACAGGAGCGCTGAAGGGTGTTGCCATTGCCGTTAAGGACAATATCTGCACACGCGGCATGCGCACGTCGTGCGGGTCGAGGATCTTGGGGAATTACAAGGCTCATTACGACGCAACAGCGATCGAGCGGTTGAATGAGGCCGAGGCGATCGTTGTCGGAAAGGCGAACATGGACGAGTTTGCTATGGGCTCGTCGAATGAATCGTCGGCATTCGGGCCGGCTAAGAATCCGTGGGACGTGACGCGTGTGCCGGGCGGCAGTTCGGGCGGGTCGGCGGTGGCGGTGGCGAGCGGGGTTGTGCGGGCGGCGTTGGGCAGTGAAACGGGCGGCTCGGTGCGGCAGCCGGCGTCGTTGTGCGGCATCGTCGGGGTAAAGCCGACCTACGGACGGATCTCGCGTTACGGGCTGGTAGCGTTTGCGTCGTCGCTCGATAACATCGGCATTTTTGGACAAACAACTCGTGATGCGGCGGATGTGCTTGGCGTTATCGCCGGGCGCGATGAGAAAGATTCAACCTCGGCCGACGTGCCGGTGCCTGATTACTCGGCGTCGCTCGATGCGGATATCGCAGCGAAAGTGATCGGCGTGCCGCGCGAACTGCTCGGCGAAGGGCTGGATGACGAGGTTCGTGAATCGGTGCTCGCCGCTATCGAAAACCTCAAAGCTCTCGGCTGCACAACGGTCGATGTCGAGCTTCCCTATGCAAAATACGGCATCGCCGTTTATTACATCATCGCGACGGCCGAGGCGTCGTCGAATCTGGCGAGATTCGACGGTGTGCGCTACGGCTTTCGTGCGGAAGAGGCGGACGAGCTTCGCAAGATGTATTTCAAGACCCGTGAAGACGGCTTTGGCCCCGAGGTCAAGCGCCGAATCATGCTCGGCACTTATGTGCTCTCGAGCGGCTATTACGATGCGTATTACGCAAAGGCTCAGAAGGTGCGCGCACTGGTAAAACGCGATTATGTCGAAGCATTTAAGACGTGTGACGCAATCGTGACGCCAACATCGCCGACCACGGCGTTCAAGTTCGGTGAAAGAAGCGACGACCCGATCGCGATGTATCTGAGCGACATTTACACCGTCTCGGCCAACCTCGCGGGCGTGCCCGCGATCAGCGTGCCCTGCGGTTTGTCAAGCGAACGCTTGCCGATCGGCTTGCAGCTTGTCGGCAATTTCTGGTCAGAGACGACGTTGCTAAATCTCGCGCACAAGTACGAAACGGCACATCCGTTGAAGGCCAGGCCCGCGATCTTTGCCGAATAGTCCAGTCTCAAAATGACAAAAGGCCCGTGCGAAATGCACGGGCCTTTGTCAATTTGGAGGCTTCAGACCTGATCGCAACACAGGCTGTAATTGCTACCGTTGCTCGATTCCTCGCCTAGCGGAGTTCACAACACAGGCCTTGTGCGGGGCCTGAAGCCACATGGCGGAAAGGGTGGGATTCGAACCCACGGAACCCGTTAAGGCTCACAGCATTTCCAATGCTGCCAGTTCAACCACTCCTGCACCTTTCCGC
>CAZMQR010000314.1:0-3286 GCA_964568325.1 uncultured Chloracidobacterium sp.
TTGGCATTATCCGACATTCAATGTGGCCGATATGGCGATCTGCGTTGGAGCCGGACTGCTCATTCTTGATATGTTCCTAAGTAAGAAGAAGCGCGAGGAACCTGAGGCGGAAACACGACCGGTAGGGAGTGTGCCCTAGTCGGATTAGCTTACGTGCGGGGCACCCTCGCTACTGCTCGGGTTTCTGCCTGACTTATGTATCCGGAGTTGTTCAGGATCGGCGATTTTCCCGTTACAACGTACGGGATATGGTTAGCGCTTGGAATGTTGCTCGCGCTCTTTGTGGCCTCGCGTTTGGCGGCGCGCGACGGGCTGAAGCGTGACCACATCTACGACCTTGGCCTTTGGACCTTGATCGGCGGCCTTGTCGGCTCAAAGGTGCTGATGCTGCTCGTTGAGGACAACGTGAATGTCTTCTCGCTCGATTTCTTGCGGTCTGGTGGTGTTTTTTACGGTGGCCTAGTCGGCGGTTTTCTCGCCGTTGTTGTTGTCGTCAGGTTCTATCGAATGCCGTTCTGGAAGGCCGCAGATGCATTTGCTCCCGCGGTCGCCTTAGGCCAGGCGTTTGGCCGTCAAGGGTGCTTTGCCGCCGGCTGCTGTTGGGGCAAGCCGACCGACGCTGCGTGGGGCGTGCATTTCACCGAGCTCGGAAATCAGTATACCGGCGTGCCGATCTACGGCCCCGACCACGCTGCCTTGTATTTACATCCGACGCAGTTGATCGAGTCATTTACGATGCTTGCCGTGTTCGCCGGGCTTGTTCTGCTGCACAGGCGCAAGAGGTTCGACGGCCAGGTATTGATCGCATACGGCATTGTTTATTCGATATTCCGTTTCTCAATCGAGTTTATCCGTGACGACCCTCGTGGCGATCTGTTCGGATTGACGACTCTGACTGGCCTTTCAACATCACAGATCGTGAGCCTGATCGTGGCTGCCGCGTCGGTCGTGTTCATGATCTGGAGATTGCGGGCAAAAACACGAGCGGCGGCGAATGTGCCCGACGCATGAAGTTCAGCCTAGGGTGCACACTCCCTACCGGTCGTGTTTCCGCCTATGTCCGCGATAGACCCGCAAATCCTCCATCCCAAGTCTAATGATGTTGGCACCCGCCTCGATGCCTTTCTAGCCTCGCAGATCGACGGCTGGTCGCGGTCACGCCTCCGGCGGCTGATCGATGACGAAGACGTCCTCGTCAACGGCCGCCCGGCCAAAGCGTCATACAAGCTCCGCGAGGATGACGAGATCGAGGTCGAACTGACCGAATTGCCCGCAACGCACTTTGAACCCGAAGACATCCCGCTCGATATCGTTTACGAGGACGAGTATCTCGCCGTCATAAACAAACCGGCCGGAATGGTCGTCCATCCCGGCGCCGGTGTCCAGGGTGGCACTCTCGCAAACGCAATAGCTCACCATTTCTCTCTCATTCCTCATCCCTCATCCCTCAACCCTCGCCTCGGCATCGTCCATAGACTCGACAAAGACACCTCCGGCCTCCTCGTCGTCGCCAAAGACGAACAGACCGCCGAGTCCCTATCAAAACAATTCCACGACCGCGAGGTCGAGAAATCATACGTCGCCCTCGTCCACGGCGGCATCGAGCAAACAAACGGCACCATCGATCGCCCAATCGCTCGCGACCGCCACAACCGAACCAAAATGACCGTCGCCGCCAACGGCCGAAATGCTCTCACGCTCTGGCGGGTCCGGCAGCGATTCGAAAAGTTCACTCTTCTCGACGTCGATATCAAAACCGGCCGCACGCACCAGATCCGCGTGCACCTCGCCTCAATAAATCACCCCGTCGTCGGCGACGCCACCTACAACGCCGGCCGCGACAACACTGTCGCCGATGTTGAAGTAAGAAAAGGAATCGCCGACCTCAAGCGATTCTTCCTCCACGCCGGGGTGCTTACGTTTATGCATCCGAAAACGGGCGAGCGGATGAAGTTCGAACAACAAATGCCTTCCGAGTTGACCACCTTCTTAGATGTACTAGACGATTCGCGATAATATCTAAAAACGCTTTCTGTCGCCCTTGGCCGTCGTTCCTCGGTAAGATACTCATGAAACTCATTTCATTATTGCTTTTTGTGTTGATGATGGGCCCGTTCGGCTTCGGTCAATTGTCCGAAACCAACATCATTCCGCAACCGACCACCGTCACTAGGTCTAAGGGCGAATTTCGGTTAACAAGGGACACAAAAATTGCGACGCGGAGTCGAACCGGTCGGCTTTTGGCCGAAAAGTTCAACCGAATGTTGTTGCGCGATTACGGCTTTAGACTCGACGTAGTTTCTAAGGTCAAAGGTGGCAAGAACGCGATCTTCATACTGACGGATCTGATCTCCAAAAAAGATAAGGGCGAAGAATATCGGCTGGTTGTTAATACCGACAAGATTGAGGTTGCCGGCGAGGGAGGAGGAGCATTTTACGGCCTGCAATCGCTAAGTCAGTTGATGCGACCTGGTCGAAAGGAAAATGAGGTCATCATCCCGGGCGTCGTCATCGTAGATTCACCACGTTTCTCTTATCGCGGTATGCACCTAGATGTTGCTCGGCATTTTCAGCCGGTCGAATTTGTGAAGAAATACATCGACCTGATGTCGCAGTATAAGTTCAACACGTTTCATTGGCATTTGACGGACGATCAGGGCTGGCGGATCGAGATCAAGAAATATCCGCGCCTCACCGAAATCGGTTCGAAGCGGTCTGAGTCGCACCTTGGGCCATACTCACCGATCTTCAAAGGCGACGGCATACCGATCGAGGGCTTTTACACGCAGGAGCAGATCAAAGATGTCGTCGCTTATGCAAAGGCGCGCTATATCACGGTGATTCCTGAGATCGAGTTGCCGGGACATGCGTCGGCGGCGCTGGCGGCGTATCCGCGATTTGGCTGCAAGCAGGATTACAAATACGAGGTGCAAAAAACCTGGGGCATTTTCAAAGAGGTTTTTTGCCCGACCGACGAGACCTTTAAGTTTCTCGGAGACGTACTCGAGGAAACGATCAAACTCTTTCCCGATTCGCCCTATATCCACATCGGCGGCGACGAAGTGCTGAAAGACTTTTGGAAAGATTCCGCGTTCGTCCAGGACCTCAAGAAACGCGAAAACCTGAAGGACGAGCACGAAGTGCAAAGCTATTTCATTCGCCGCATCGAAAAGTTCGTCAACGCGAAAGGCAAGAAGATCATCGGCTGGGACGAGATCCTTGAAGGCGGCGTTGCACCGAATGCGACAATTATGAGCTGGCGCGGAATGCGGGGCGGCATCGAGGC
>CAZMQR010000315.1:0-3285 GCA_964568325.1 uncultured Chloracidobacterium sp.
CCAAGACCGAAAGTAGTTCTTACGGAGACCAAACATGAGAAAGGAATACGATTTTTCAAGGTCAAGGAGAAATCCTTATGCGAAGCTGCTGAAGAAGCAGATCACGATCCGCATCGAGGAGGAAACGATCGATTATTTCAAGCGCCTGGCGGCCGAATCGGGAATCCCTTATCAGAACCTGATCAATATGTTTCTGCGGGACTGCGCGAGCTCGAAAAAGCGGCCGGTGATCAAGTGGGCATGACTACACCGTCGGTAAATTCCGAGTTTATATAGGCTTACAGCCTTTCGTTCAGGGCCTTTAGACAAGGCCCTTTTTTGCGTTTAGAATTACATTCGCACCACCCAAATGGCGAGCGTTTTTCCAGACAATCGACGTGAGCAGTATCTCGAAAAGCCGTTGCCTTCGAGCGAGGAATCCGAGCGCGTGATATTGGGTGCGGTTCTGCTCGATAATGCCGTCATCGCTCAGGCGGTCGAGCATCTGAAGCCGGAGGACTTCTATTCGCCGTTCAATCGCCGCGTGTTTGCGGCGATGACGGCGTTGTTCGAGAAGCAGTCGCCCATCGACCCCATTCTCGTCGGCGAGGAGATGAAAAAGGAAGGCGCGCTCGATGCGTTCGGCGGTGTTCCGACGATCACGAACCTCACCTTTGGCCTGCCGCATTTTTCCGACGTCGAGGATTACATAAAGGTCGTCCACGATAAGTCCACAGTGCGTCAACTGATACGCACCTGCAACGCGATCACGAGCGACGCATTGGCCGAGGAGGAAGATGCGGCCACCGTGCTCGAACGGGCCGAACGGCAGATATTCAACCTCGCCGAAGGCGGCATGCGCGAGCCTTTCGCCGAGATCGAGCCGGTCGCCAAGAGCGTCCTAGCACGCATAGCGGAACGAAAGACCGGTAAAACGCACGGCCTGACCGGGCTTGCGACCGGATTTACACGTTTTGACGAGCTCACCCTTGGGCTCCAACGCACGGACCTGATTATCGTCGCCGGCCGGCCGGCTATGGGCAAGACCGCCCTCTGCCTGACCATCGCCCAGAATGCCGCACTGCATTCCAACGCGGTCGTGGCGGTATTCTCGCTCGAAATGTCAAAGGAACAGCTTGTTACCCGCATGCTGGCGAGCGAAGCGCACATCAATTCAACGCGCTTTCGCACGGGCGTCCTGTTTGGCAACGAGGGCGAACGGCTCGACGATGCCGTAGCAAAGCTCTCGGCGGCACGTATCTTTATCGATGATTCACCCGCGATCTCGGCCCTTGAGATGAGGGCAAAGACGCGCCGTCTGAAGGCCCAGGAGAAGGGGCTTGACCTGATCGTTATAGACTATCTGCAACTGATGGGCACCGGCTCGCGCCGCTCTGAGAACCGCCAACAAGAGGTCTCGCAGATTTCTCGCGAGCTAAAGGCACTGGCGAAAGAGATGGACGTTCCCGTCCTTGCCCTGTCGCAGCTATCGCGTGCCCCCGAGGCCCGAAATCCGCCAAGGCCTGTAATGTCAGATCTGCGCGAATCCGGCTCCATCGAGCAGGACGCCGACGTCGTTGCTTTTATCTACCGCGAGGACTATTACAATAAGAATTCTGAGGAACATCAGGGCATGGCCGACCTGATCGTTGCCAAACAGCGTAACGGCCCGATCGGCGACGTGCGGCTCGCGTTCTTAAAGGAATTTACAAGATTTGAAAATTTCTACGAGGCATGATTTTAAGGCTCCCCTCCTTTGTAAGGAGGGGAGCTTTTTTGTTGAGAACTTATGACAACCGACCCACGATATCCGATCGGCGAATTCGACCGTGCTGACTTCACCAACCGTTCCGAAAACCTACGCACCATCGCCGAGCTTCCCGCAAAGGTCGCCTCGGCCGTCGCCGGCCTGACCGACGAACAGCTCGACACGCCCTATCGCGACGGCGGCTGGACCATTCGGCAGACCGTCCATCACATCGCCGACAGCCATATGAACTCGCAGATACGGTTCAAGCTCGCTCTAACCGAGGACGAGGCTCCGACCATCAAGCCCTACTACGAAGACCGCTGGGCCGAACTCGGCGACAGCAAACTCCCGGTCGATGTGTCGCTGGGCCTGATCAAGGGTATTCACACACGCTGGTCTGCCCTGCTTGATTCAATGACCGACGCCGATTTCCAGAGACTATTCATCCACCCCGAAACCGGCGAATGGACCCTCGACGGCGCTCTCGCCCTCTACGCCTGGCACTCAAAGCACCACACAGCACACATCACATCGCTCCGCGACCGCATGGGCTGGTAGCCGATTGCGATCGATCGAGAAGACGGCCATTTCAAAGTTCTTGATATCGGTCGCTGGCTCGCATCCAGGCATTTCTCCGCGGCTATGGCTTTGTGTCTTTCCCATTTGTTCGAAGTTCGATCCTTGGTCGCATGTTAACTACGAAAGGGGCAGCAGCCGAAGGCGAACCTGCGTCTCACTTACCGAGACCACTGCCCCGTTGTCAAGTTCCTTCTCGCATTTGTCCAGAACGTACTGAACCAAAAGGCTAATATCGTCCGCCTTTAGCCCTTCGACCCTGATGCCTAATACCGAAGGTTTCTCGGCATGAGAGAGAGCAAGCAGCGCATGAAAATCGGCATCCAAGGTTACCACTATCTGGCCGTTGAGTGATGCCTCGTGGATTATCTCTCGGTCTTCCGCCTCGCCCAAACCGATCTCGCCGGTGTGAACGGCGTCGAAGCCGGCTTCTCAAAGAATACTGGCGGAAGACCGAGGTATTCCCTGGTCGAGCAGCAACTTCATTTGGTCAGAGCGAGTTCGATTACGCGGTCGTCAAGATTTGCTGCTGCATAGGCGAGAGCCTCGCGGATGTCTTCTTCTTCGAGTTCAGGAAACTCCCGCTGCAGGTCGGTTCTGTCGGGGTAGGTGCTCACAGCCTCGACCACACGGCGCACGGTCAGCCGAAGGTTGCGTATGCAAGGCTGTCCGTTCATACGATTTGAATCTACGGTGATACGCTCGAAGGTCATTAGCCTAATCTGCCCGAAAGGCTCAAAAAAAGCAAGACATTATCCCGCTGCGGCGACGACCTTTTCGGCGGCGTCATTCATTGTTGTCGCCGGGATGATGCCGATGTCGGAGTTGTGGAGCACGCGGCGGCCTTCTTCGACGTTTGTGCCTTCGAGGCGGGCGACGATGGGAATTGAGACGCCGAGGTTTTTTGCGGCGGCGACGACTCCGTTGGCGACCATGTCGCAACGGACGATGCCGCCGAAGATGTTGATGAGAACGGCTTT
>CAZMQR010000316.1:0-3266 GCA_964568325.1 uncultured Chloracidobacterium sp.
TTCTATCGTCGCGACACGCGAATGGTCGGCTGCACGGGCGACGCTCAGATCGTCATCAGCAATCCGGAATTGGAAAAGCTGATCATCCGCGTCTTTAAGGCGGTCGATTCACCTGTCGATGTCCGATCGCTGCGATCATTTGTAATGTCGCGGCTGCCGATCATGGACATTCACCTTGTGCCCGTAGGCAGTGGTACAGACAGCGATGACGACGACCGCATGCCATTCGAATTCACCGACACCGGCGCAACGCCGGAAGAGGATCTTCTCCGCAACGAGGCCGAAGTCGCCGCGGCAGGATGTGTTGACGATTTCCTCAATACCCTCAACCGCTCGGTCCGCGGCAAGGCAAAACAATACGACCGCATGATCAACGTCCTCTGGCACTGCTACCTGATCTCGAACAGCGGTACGCAGCTCGAGGTCGCAGACATGCTCGGCGTTTCGGACTCGCTCGTCTCTGACTACCGAAAACGTATCGAGGCAAACCTACAGCAATTGTCGTTCACCGGTGTTAATGAAGCACGGCAATTCGAAAAAGCACTAAAACTGCGCGTTCGTGACATGATCACGATGGACCGCGAAGAAGTGCCCGTCTAGATTTCGACAAGCGTATGGGCGCAGATGGCCTTCAACACCTCAAAAAGCAAGGAATATCGCTCGCTGACAAATCCGGGACGCAAGGGCCAGCCGCGAGGCGATATTCCCTCGTTGGTACCGCCTCAAACGCTGCGGCCGGAAAGCGACGGCTTACCAGAATACGCCGCTATCGCACCGCCGTTAGAAGGCGACGCTGCGTCAGCGGTGACGCCCGGTGAACAAGTAGAGTCAACACAGCCGGAACCGACAGCTTCAGGGTCGTCTCGCCAGGATAAAAAGGCGAGGAATCAGAAGAAGGACCGTCAGCTATTGACCGGCGAGAAGTGGCTGGTCCGAGCCGGACACAAGCTGACGTATGTCGGCCTTTTCCTGTTCTCGATAATGGTGCTGTTCCGGCCATATGAGATCGTGCCCGGTCTCGGCTTCTTATCGGCCACCGCGTTCTATTTTGCACTCGCAACGATCCTGCTCTTTATCCCGAGCCAGTTGGCCACTGAGGGCACACTCACTACTTTTCCAACCGAGGTCAAGGCCATCCTAGCAATGGTGCTGATCGCGCTTTTCACGATTCCGCTTGCCAAGGATCCGATAATTGCGTGGGAAACCTTCAATGATCCGTTCATTAAGGCAGTGATCATTTTCCTCGTTCTCGTCAACGTCGTCCGCACTCGAGAGCGATTGATGGGGATGATGTGGCTCTCGTTCGGCATCGGGATCTATTTAAGTATATCGGCCCTCAGCCTGTATTCGCAGGGCAAGTTCGCGGTCGAGGGGTATCGCATCTCCGTTGACGTCGGCGGGATGTTCGGCAATACAAACGAAATGGCGCTGCATTTTGTGATGATGACGCCGATCGTGTTCTCGCTGGGCCTCGCAGCCCGAGGGAAGCTGGCCCGATGCATCTATTTTGCAATGGCCGCCTTGTTTGTAGGCGCAAACATGGTCACCTTCTCACGTGGTGGCTTCCTGGGCCTGATCGCATGCCTGGCCGTGCTCGCATGGAAGCTCGGCCGCAAACATCGCCTGAATGTCGCGATCGGGTCGATCATCATTGGTGGCATTGCTATCGTCGCGGCCCCGGGAAATTACGGCCTGAGAATGCTGTCGATATTCATTCCCGGCCTTGATGCCGCCGGGTCGAGCGACCAGCGCTGGGAACTCTTGATGAGATCGCTGCTTGTGAGCGCACGAAATCCGTGGGGCATCGGCATAGGCAATTTCCCGATCGTGGGAATTCGCAGCCTGCAGTCACACAACGCATTCACCCAAGTCTCGGCAGAACTCGGCATTCTGGGCCTGATCGCGTACCTGGTCTTTATCATCAGCCCCTACCGCAAGCTGTCGGCAATCGAGCGAACTCTCTTTGACGCAGACGACCACAGTTGGTATTACTACCTCGCGATCGGGCTGCAAGCGAGCATCATCGGCTATCTTGCTTCGAGCTTTTTTGCTTCCGTCGCATACAATTGGTTTGTCTATTATCTGATCGCGTACGCCGTCGCATTCCGTCGGATATACGCGATAGAGGCGGGCGGTGCCGGGAATGAAACTCCCGCAGCAACAGCAGCCGCGCCAGTCGCAGCCGTATGATCTGGACGATCGAACAGACAGTTTTTTGGGCATGCATCGGTGTGCTGGGTTATGTGTATGTTGGTTATCCGCTGCTCGCATGGCTCGTCGGGCGTCTGTTTCCAAAGCCGGTGCGGGACGGTGCCTGCGAACCGACCGTTACTGTTCTGATTACAGCATTTAACGAGGCCTCGTCAATACGCGGAAAGATCGACAATACCCTGAAACTCGACTATCCCGCCGATAAACTCGAAATACTGGTCGCCTCCGACGGATCGACCGACGGAACGGACGAGATCGTCAGAGAATTCGCGAGTCGCAAGGTAAAATTATTCCGGCAAGAGGGCCGTGTGGGAAAAACTGCAACGCAGAACAACGCGGTCCGGCAGGCTTCCGGCGAGATCATCCTTTTCTCGGACGCGACGACTATCTACCGCGAGGATTCGCTCAAGGCCCTGCTACCGGCCTTCGCTGACGAGACTGTCGGCTGCGTTGCAGGCCGGCTCGTTTATCGCGATCCGGAAATGTCAAACGTCGGGAAAGGCGCACGCGGCTATTGGGGCTATGAGACTCAACTCAAGATGTCGGAAAGCCGGGCATGTTCGCTGATCGGTGCATCCGGATGTATCTACGCCGTTCGCCGATCAGCCTACGAGCCGATGTATGCCGAGGCATGCTCGGATTTCCTTATTTCGTCAGTCCTTTACCGCAACGGACTGCGGACTGTGTTCGAGCCCGATGCAGTTTGCTATGAAGACACAAACCGCGAAGCCGGAAGCGAGTTGAGCATGCGTGTCCGTGTGATAGTGCAGACCTTTACGGACCTCTGGCTGAATCGCGACATGATGAATCCAGGGAAGAGTGGCTTTTTCGCCGTTGAGCTTATCTCGCACAAGGTGCTGCGCTACGCCGTTCCACTCGTCCTCATTGTCTTGCTCGCTTCAAATTTCCTGTTGGCACTAGGCTCGATCTTCTATACAGTCACGCTCCTTGCCCAGCTTACGTTCTATCTAATGGCTCTCGGCGGCTGGATAACCGAGCAGACGGGCCATCGACTGACGCTGCTTGCGATGCCGCTGTACTTTGTTCTGGCAAAC
>CAZMQR010000317.1:0-3249 GCA_964568325.1 uncultured Chloracidobacterium sp.
TGTCGCGCGGAACGAGATTGCCATACGCAGGATATTTCTCCTCGAGGAAGTACCAGCGTTCGCTCTCGGGAATATCACGGGGATTCCGCGCGTCGCCGTCAGCCTTCGGCACCCAAACGCGGCCGCCCTCGCCGCGGGCCGATTCACTCATCAGCCTCAGCTTGTCCTCGCCGGGAATCGATGTCGGGTGCACCTGAATAAATTCGCCGTTTGCGTATCTCGCACCCTGTTGATAACAGGCTGATGTTGCCGAACCGGTACACGTCATCGAATTGGTCGATTTACCGAAGATCAGTCCGGGCCCGCCGGTGGCCATGATCACCGCGTCAGCCGAGAATGCCTTCAACGCCAGCGATTGCAAGTCCATCGCCACAAGGCCGCGACAGACCTGGTTATCATCCAGCACGAGCGAGAGCATCTCCCAGCCTTCGTACTTCGTGACCTTGCCCGCAACCTCCCATCGGCGTACCTGTTCGTCCAGAGCATACAAGAGCTGCTGCCCCGTTGATGCCCCGGAAAAGGCCGTACGGTGATGCAGCGTCCCGCCAAAGCGGCGAAAATCCATCAAGCCTTCCTTCGTCCGCGAAAATGGGACGCCCATTCGATCAAATAGGTAAATGATCTCGGGCGCCATGTCGCACATTCGCTTCACAGGCGGTTGGTTCGCGAGAAAATCGCCACCGTAAACGGTGTCGTCGAGGTGCTTCGCAGGTGAATCGCCCTCGCCCTTGGTATTGACCGCGCCATTGATGCCGCCTTGCGCACATACTGAATGAGAGCGCTTGACCGGAACGACCGATATCAGATCGACATCGTGGCCGGCCTCGGCGATCTTCATCGCTGCGGCAAGGCCGGCAAGGCCACCTCCAACGATCGCTATCTTCAGACCCTTTGCCATAACGAAAATATCTACCGCGTTCCGGACGAGGGCCGGTCAGTCGTAATGCGCGGCGCTTCGCACAAAACTTGCGGCAGGAGGCCGCACGGCCGAACAAACGCAAAGGCCGCATTGACGCCCGTAACGCCAAGGACCAGTGCCAGCCCAAGAGATGCATACAATGCAAGCTTCTGGGCCTTTTCGCCGATGACGAATCCCCAATCGACGACGAATAGGAACACGCCATATGCCAGATGCCATGCCGTAGAAAGCACGCCTAATATATACACCACAAGCACCCATGTGATCTGGAATTCGTCCGAGACTATCCCAAACGCACGATGCGCATTGCCCGCTACCGGCGTCATGTTCAGCCCCGGTATGAGGCCAAACCTAAAGTTCAGGATATGAAAAAAAAGAAAAAAGAATAGATAGATACCGGTTACGCGCTGCAAAAGATAAAACCAGTTCCGCGCATATCCATAGGCGAAAACATTAGGCTTGGACTCAGACGAGATGAGAACGCCGTAAACCGAATGAAAGATCAAAGGCAGAAAGATGCCCCCGATCTCTATGAACAGCAAGTACGGCATTCCATGAATGTCGCCGACGTGCTCGTTAAAGACCTTGCCGCCATTCAAGGCCGTTGAGTTTGTATAGAGGTGGACGAAGTAGAACAGTCCCAACGGCACTATACCGCTGATCTGATGCAGCTTGCGCAACAGAAACGTTCTGGAGAATTCGATCGCCATCTACTTGATCCGAGTCTCTTGAGGCCTTTTCTAAAGTCTAAAGGCAAACGGCAAAGTTCGCCAATCCTACGCCTGAGTTTTTTATGATATGTCTCGATCCAGATAAGTCAAAATGAAAAATATTGCGGCGTCTAAACAGTAATGCTTATAATTGAAGAATGCATATCGAAACGCTAAAAGTTTTCTGCGACCTCGTCGATCTCGAGAGTTTTTCGCTCGCTGCTGAACGAAATTTCATCACGCAGTCAGCCGTCAGCCAGCAGATCCGCGCGCTTGAGGAGAGATTCAAACGCCGTCTCTTGGAGCGTATCAGGGGCCGTCGCGAAGTAAAACTTACCGCTGCCGGCGAGGTCTTCTATCGCGAATCGCGAAACGTGCTTGACGCCTACGACCAGATGCAGGAAAGCCTCAGGGGCGTCGTAGGCAAGGTCGGCGGGACCGTAAAAGTTGCGACCGTTTATAGTGTCGGCCTCCACGAACTGCCGGCCAAGGTCCGCGAATTCCTGCGACGGTTTCCGGCCGCAAAGATCGACCTCGAATATCTTCGCAGCACGCGCGTCGTTCGCGAGGTACTCAGTGGCGGCGTCGAATTGGGCGTGCTGGCCCTTCCCGAACCACGCCGAGGCCTAACGGTTACGCCAATGCCGGATAATCTTCTCGTCCTGATCGCGCCGCCAGATCACAAATTCGCCACGCGAAAAAAAGTAAAGGTCACCGAGCTCGACGGCGAAGATTTTGTCCATTTCGAACGCGACGTGCCGACGCGCAAGGCGATGGACAAGATCTTCAAGGCCAACAATGTCGAGGTAAGAAAGGTCGCCGAGTTCGACAATATCGAAACCATCAAACGCGCCGTCGAGGTCGGCTTCGGTCTCGCGATCGTGCCGGAACCGGCCGTCATCGAGGCAAGAAAAGCCGGCACCTTGGCCGTCATAGAGCTGGCCGAAAAATACTGGGTCCGCTCCGTCGGCGTCATCCACCGCTCCGACCGGGAACTATCCCTAGCCGCCAAAAAATTCCTCCAACTTCTCGGCCAATCAATTTAGACGCGGATCACGCGCGAACCGAGTCGATGCGTCGGAACGCGGGCACCTTGCCCGCCCGTGTCGCTTGCCGTTGCATTATTGCCGTTGCATTGCCTTATTGCCGTAGCCTTATCGCCGTTGCATTATTGCCGTTTGCCTCGCACGAGCGGACAAGGATGCCCGCGCTCCGACGGCCTCTGCCACACACATTAGACCTTGACCTATCGTGTCCAGTCGCTGCACCGGACAGAGTCGGACGCTGTTCTTGGGCCAAAACTGTGTTGGGCCAAGCCCTTAGTGGATCGGGCGGTCGCCGATGCCGGCGGCGGCGACGTAGGTCATTGGGGTAGTGGGCTTCATCTCATTGAGCGTCGCGCGGATCTTGTTGGCAAGGCCCTCGGCCTCCATATAGTCGCGCCCCAAGAGGCGGCGGAAGCGGCGGTCGCGGGCTTCGCCGGTCAATTCGCGCAAGAAACCGCCGAGAAATGCGGTGACGATCTCGGGCGCGAACTGCTTTCCGGAATTCATCCTCATATCGTCGATCACCTCTTTGGCCGGACGACGGGCCTTATACGGCCGGTCGGTCGTCATTGCG
>CAZMQR010000318.1:0-3242 GCA_964568325.1 uncultured Chloracidobacterium sp.
GCGCGGTTGGATATTTTGGCGGTTCGGAGGTTGAGGAGCAGGAGGCCGTCGGTGTCGATCTCGGCGTCAGGGAATTCGAGGGTTTGGTCGATCACGAGCGAGCATTCCTTTATCAGGCGATAGGCCGATACCTTGCGGCCGCCGTGGCGGCCGGACTTTGTGATCGGATAGGCGTGCCGCTTTTCGGCGCGGGTGGGCAGGAGCCCGATCGTGTTGTTTATAGGGTCAAAGAACAGCAGGAAGGCCGATGGCGATCCCAGACGCTCGATGGCCGCTCGATTCAGCACGATCGTTCCTTTACTGTTCATCGTCACATAAATTCCGGCCCACTGCGGCCGCTTCTCATCGCGTGGTATTTGTTTCCACTCTCTCCTCATCCTGATCTACCTCAGAACTAAGTGTATCACAAAAGCGTATTATGTTGCATAGATGGAAGTAGATATTTACGCGGTTGATGGGGAGGATGATGGGCTGGGTGCTCGCTGTTGTGCTGGACGGTCGCGGAAATGTGATGACAAGTATCAAAAATTTCTCAGGGATGCAAAAAATGGTCCGTTTTCCTTATGCCTGGGTCATACGAGATCGCATTTGGTCATACGTTTTTGGGACTCATTTACTCAAAATTCGCTTTGACAACCTCAATCATGCGCGCGTAAACTCAAGGTTTTCACTCATCGGGTGAATACTTGATGGAGACCGATTATGCCGAAGAGAACGTTTCAACCAAACAACCGCCGCCGCGCAAAAAAGCACGGCTTCAGGGCGAGGATGGCGACCAAGAACGGCCGCGCCGTGCTGGCGCGCCGGCGCGCGAAGGGGCGCAAGCGATTGACGGTCGAGCACTATTAGTGCTTGACCTGCCGAAAGAGGCTCGGCTCCTGAAAAGGGCTGAGTTTCTTTGCGTTTACGAACAAGGGACTCGCATCGAAGGCCGTTTTATGACGGTCTTTGTTTTGCCGTCAAGACATGAGCGGCACCGCGTCGGCGTGACGGCGACAAAAAAAGCGATCGGCAAATCGCATGACCGAAATCGATGCAAACGATTGCTGAGAGAAAGTTTCAGATTGAGCCGTGCAGAACTGGAAAGCGTGGTCCAGCGTTATGATTGGGTGCTGAACGCCCGGCGCCGCTTGCTGGATACAAAGCTCGACAAACCGCTGGCGGAGTTCAAACAGATCGTGAAGAAATTAGCCACAGAGGTCACAGAGAGCACAGAAGACTAGATGAAGATCCTCGCGCTTGATCTATTAGGTGTCTATAAAGCGGTCGTTTCGCCGTTCCTGCCGCCTGCGTGCCGGTTTGAGCCGACATGTTCGGAATACACGCGGCAGGCGATAGAGAAATACGGTGTGGCCAAGGGATTTTGGGTGGGCCTTAAGCGGCTGCTCCGCTGTCAGCCGTTCTGTGAGGGCGGGCACGATCCGGTCAGGTAAGTCAGAACCGGGAGCGGTAGCGACCGGATTCCGTTTGGTTTAGATGGAGAATCAACCTAGTAGCAATCAATCCCGCTTCCTGATCGCCGCCGTCCTGTCGATGGTGATCTTATTCGGCTGGTCGTACTTCTTTGCGCCAAAAACACCGCCCGCGAATACAAATTCGAATACTCCGGCAAATACCGCTGGGAACAGCAATTCGGCTCCGTCCCCTGCGGCCCAGCCGACAGCAACGGCTCAGCCGGAAACTGCTTCGGTCACGCCCGACACGACCCCAAGCCGAACGATCACGATCAAATCGCCGCTTTACGAGGTAACGCTCGACTCAAAAGGCGCTGTTGCGACGAGCTGGATCATTCTCAAGAACAAATCGTCGAAGGGCGAGTATCCGGTCTATGCCGATGGCTCGACGGCGTCAAATAAGAAGCCGCTGCAACTGATCTCGCAAAAAGCCCTCGAGCAAAGTCCGCGAGACGTCCCATTCAGGCTGATCACTAAGGACGCTAACCTGACCTCGATCGTCAATGAGCGGAACTATCAGATATCGGTCGCTGAGCCGGAATTAACGCTCACCGGAGGTGAGGAACGCACCGTCGAATTCTCCCTGGTTGGCGATAATGGAGTCGAGATCAAAAAGGCGTTCGTTTTTCGTGCTGACAGCTACGTCGCCGACCTGGCGATAGTCGCCAAGCAGAACGGCCAGCCGATCCCCGACACAAAACTTGCGATCGGTGCGAGCATCGGCGACCACGCGATCAATTACCATACGTTCTATCACACGGAATCAGAGGCTGTGGCTGCGGTAAACGGCGATATCTCGAGGCATTTGGGCAATTACTCTTTTACCTATGACCCAAATGGCCAAGCCAGCCTCAGCGATAAGGGCCCAATAGATTGGGTCGCGATGGGCGATGCCTATTTTGCCATGGCGGCGATCCCGGCAGCTCCGGTGCAGGGCGCCGATTATCGCGCATCAAAATACGACGTCAAGATCGAGCCGGTTTACCACAGCATCTTTAGCTGGATCACCCGCAGCCCGACGACGACCGAAACGCGGCACCTCGTAACGGCATTTATGCCGATCGCCGGCGATGGATCGGTAACGAAAGTCTTCACCGGGCCGAAGGACTACTTCCTGCTTTCGGAGCTTGGCAACGCGATAAAACCTGCCGACGGGCGAGATGTTTCGGTCGTTAACCTTATCAACTTTAGCAACTACTGGTGGCTGCGTTGGCTGACCAAGCCGCTCTCGATCCCGATCCTTTACGCGCTGCACTACTTTAATGTCGTAACGCATAGCTACGGCCTCGCGATCATAGTCTTTACGTTTTTCTTCTATATGCTGCTATTCCCGCTGAGGTGGAAGCAGTCGAAGTCTTTCAAGAAGGCATCGAGCAACGCGCCGAAGATGAAGGAGATACAGGACAAGATCAAGGACCTTCAAAAGAAGGGCATCCCCAACGATGACGCACGCATGCGAGCTCTCCAGATGGAGCAGCTCAAGATGACCAAGGACGCGCTGCCCATCGGCGGCTGCCTGCCGATGCTGCTCCAGTTCCCGCTGCTCATCGCCTTCTATACGGCGATCACGATCGCGCTCGATGCACGCCAGGCAACCTTCCTATGGCTGCCCGACCTGTCGGCGGCCGATCCATGGCACATTCTCGAATTCGGCTTTGCCATCTCGATGATCCTGGCGATGAAGTTTACGCCGACCGCTGCGGCCGTTACGCCGGAGCAGCAGATGCAGCAGAAGATGATGACATGGCTGATGCCGGCGATGATGCTGTGGGTAATGTGGACTGCGCC
>CAZMQR010000319.1:0-3234 GCA_964568325.1 uncultured Chloracidobacterium sp.
TCGTCCTTTTCTTCGTCCAGAACGCGGCCGCTCCAGAGGACGTTGTCGGCGATGATAAAGCCGCCGGGCCGTAGCTTTTCAAACACCAGGTTGTAATAGTTTGAGTAATTCGGTTTGTCGGCGTCGATAAACACCAGGTCGAATGTCTCGTCCAGCGTCGGAATGACGTCGGCCGCCACGCCGAGGTGAAACTCGACCTTGTCGCGATACTCACTCTTCTCAACAAATGATCGGGCGACAGCATTCGTACTCTCTTGTATATCCAATGTAATTACTTTACCGCCGTCAGCGAGTCCTTCTGCGAGGCAGAGGGCCGAATATCCGAGGTAGGTGCCGATCTCGAGCACGATCTGCGGCTTTATCATGTGCGAGAACATCGACAACAGGCGGCCCTGGAAAAAGCCCGAGAGCATCGCCGAATCTTCGTAATGCTCATAGCAATGCTCCCGAAGTGCCCGCAGGACGTGGCTTTCGCCCGAGGTAAACCGTTCGGCGTATTCAGTAAGTTCGTTCTTTATCTCATTCATAATTCTGTTGGCAGCAGGTCGGCCGCAATGGCCACGGTGACAGCGCCCTCGGGACTGGTCGTGTCTAGTTTTGAAATGATCTCTGCGACGTGGCCATCGATCACAGTCTCAGTTGCGTCGAGTGCAAAGGCGATCTCGCTCGTTTTCATCCCGCCCGCGATCATCCTTAGCACTACGGTCTCGATTTCGGTCAGTTGTCTCACACTTTTGCGAGGCCGGCGGCAAACTCTACGACCGGTTTTATCAGGTCGGTGTCATAGTTCGTCTTTACATTCTGCATTACGGCCGTGATGCGTTCGAGGCCCATACCGGTATCGACCGACGGTGCAGGCAGCGGCGTGAGGATGAATGTGCCATCCTCGTTTTGCGTGCGGTTGTACTGCATGAAAACGAGGTTCCAGATCTCCATCGTCGTATCGCCCGGGCCGTTTACCCAGTGAGGAGAATTCTTTTCAGCGTCGGTCGGATCCTCACCGATATAGTAATGGATCTCTGAGCACGGCCCGCACGGGCCGGTGTCGCCCATCTGCCAGAAATTGTCCTTGCGGCCGAAGCCCAGCACGCGCTCGGGCCTGGCACCGGCCGTGACCCACAGATCGCGGGCCTCGTCGTCGGGGCCGACCTCTTCGTCGCCCTCAAATACCGAGAACCACAGCCGCTCGACATCGATCCCGAATTCATTGACAAGCAAATCCCAGGCATATCGAATGGCGTCCTCCTTAAAGTAGTCGCCAAACGAGAAATTCCCCAGCATCTCAAAAAATGTGTGATGCCGCGCCGTCTTGCCGACCTCGTCGAGATCGTTATGCTTGCCGCCGGCACGAATGCATTTTTGCGATGTCGCCGCACGGGTGTAATCACGTTTCTCGATCCCGAGGAAGACGTCCTTGAACTGATTCATTCCCGCGTTTGTAAAAAGCAGCGTCGGGTCGTTCGCCGGCAGCAACGGCGATGAATGCACGATCTTGTGCCCGTGCCGCTCAAAATAGCCGAGAAATTTGGCCCTGATCTCGTCACCTGTCATAGCTAAAATCTATCACAGGCCGATTGTTTTGCTATTTCGCAGGTTTGAATTTGAGCGAGACCGAATTCATGCAATACCGCAAACCTGTCGGTTCCGGCCCGTCGTCAAAGACGTGGCCGAGGTGCGAGCTGCAGCGGGCACATTCAACCTCGGTTCGGACATCGCCGAGCGAGCGGTCTGTTTTTTCGGTGACATTCTTCTTGAAGATCGGTTGATAGAAACTCGGCCAGCCGGTGCCCGAATCAAACTTGGTGTCCGATCTGAACAGAGCAAGTCCGCAGGCGGCGCAATAGTAGATTCCGTGCTCGTGGTTGTCGGCGTATTCACCCGTGAACGGCCGTTCCGTGCCCTCTTCGCGGAGCACGTAAAACTCCTGTTGGCTCAGTTCCTTCTTCCACTCGGCGTCGGTCTTCGCAATGGTCTTTCCGTCAAACTCGCCGTCGGTGAACGTGATCTCACGTGTGATATTTGCCGTTCGCGGCGTAGCCTCAGGCACCGCCGACCGATCATCGCCAGAAGCCACGGCCGAGCAGCCAAACTGATTCAGGAACAGCAGCGAGCCTACGAGGGCAAGAACTGCAAACGACGAGAATAGGTACTGCGGCCTCATAGCGTTTGGGTTGGGGGTCATAGCCTCAACTATACTTAGCCCGCAGGCTGAGCTTAAGCGTGGTTCGCCCGATGACCTGAGGACTTTCCCGCCGGTCAGGGCGAATCCCCTTCCAGATCACCCTGACCGGTCCTTGATCCAGGTGCCTCAGGTCATCGAGCTTAAAGGCTTGTCGCCTTTGCTGATACATTCGGCCCGAACACGATATTAGATTCAGAAACTCGGGAGATAGATGGCGGAGAGGACAGGACTCGAACCTGCAAGCGGTTACCCGCGGTAGTTTTCAAGACTACTGCCTTACCAATTAGGCTACCTCTCCGCATGCAAGAGGCGGAACTCAGAATACTAACCTATACAGAGTCGTTTAACAACCGACCATCGGGCGAGACGCAGCCTTGGAAAATGCGAGAGTCGCCTAGTTGCTGGCTACCAGCTTATCTATCGCTTTCGCCAACGGTTCGACGCGGCCGTAGCCGCTGCCGCGATACTGGATAATGCCGTTCTGGTCGATAACAAAGAATGAAGGAAAGCCCATGTCGAGGCTGCCATCCTTGGTCCGGTCAGCGTATTGAAGCAGCAGTCCAAAGTTGTCAGCGAGTATCTCAAACCTGACCGGATTGCGCCGGACAAAGGCATTTACGATGTCATCATTCTCCATCGTGGGGGCGAGAAACACCACTTTGCCCGTGCCGTCAAACTGGCCTGCGAGTTTGTTGAGCTTTGGCAACTCGGCGCGGCAGATCTCACATTTTGTGGACCAAAAGCTGAGAACGACGACCGTGCCGCGGAGTTTGGCAAGCTCATACTGGCTGCCATTGAGCGAGATGCTTGAAAAATCCGGTGCTGACGCACCTACCTTGAGGCTCGTCTGGGCCGCGGCCGAGGTGGCAAGCACAAGCATAGCGGTGGCCAGAAAAACTCTCTTCATAGCGGTCGGGAATCGATGGGAGGGCCGTGCCAATCGATATTAGCACCTATTTTAAGCAAATCAACAAATGCGAAACATTTTCAGAAAAGGCCTGCGTGCTAGAATCCAAGTTCATGCTGCTCGAATCGCTCGAGGCCATCAACTT
>CAZMQR010000320.1:0-3228 GCA_964568325.1 uncultured Chloracidobacterium sp.
GGCGTATCGAGAGCGTTACAAGGAGTTTTTGAAGATCGATTTCCCTCGCGTGCCGTATCCGACGGAGCGCGAGACGTTTTGGCGGCTCGTTGGGTTGGGCGGCGAGCTGAGGCAGCTTCACCTGCTCGAATCGTCGAGGGTCGAGGAATTTATCACGGGGTTTCCCGTCGGCGGGTCGAATGAGGTCGTGAAGCCGGTATTCGCGGCAGGGCCGCTCATTGCAGGCGGGACGCCTGCGCTCCAGTCAACGGGCGACGTGTTTATCAACGACACGCAATTCTTCTCAGGCGTACCGCACGTGGCATGGGACTTTTACATAGGCGGCTATCAGCCCGCCCAGAAATGGCTAAAAGACCGCAAGGGCCGCACGCTCTCTTACGAGGATATACAGCATTACCAAAAAATGATCGTCGCCCTTACCGAGACCGCCCGTGTGATGGCCGAGATCGACGAGATCGCAATAGTCCGCAAGGCCGCGTAGGGCTACGGTCGTCGGCCTCTAGGAGCCTGACTCAAGCCTAACATTGTGCAGTCAGGAAAGGGCCTCGGCCCCGCTGACTTGAGTGAACACCCAAGCCCGGCGGGGCCAAGGCCCCTTCCTGACCTGCCATCTTGTTTTCAGGGGCTGCCTAAAGAGCTAAGGGCTTGACTGAGAACGTTGGGCTTGCTATGATCCTTGGTGTTGCATCACTGCGACATTAACCTATAATCTACACACAAGGAGAAACTACAGATGATCGATCATTGGGAAGAATTTGAGGGCGGGCCGGGGAAAAGGGCCGGGGCGGGCCTGCATGTTTCGTTGAATCAGAAAGGGCAGTTATTTGTTAATAAGCGGGTGCTCGACGCGATGGGCTCGCCTGAGAGGGTGGTGCTGCTGTTTGACAAGGTGAATTCGCGCATCGGCATAAGGGCCGCGAGGGCTTCGGCGACAAACGCATTCCCGCTCAAGCCGCGTAACGCGGCAGCGTCGCGGATGATACTCGCCAGCACATTCTGCCGAAACTATCGCATCCGCGTAGAGGGCACGGTCGCATTTCAAGGCATCAAGATCGACCACGAGGGAATGCTCACGCTCGATCTGAAACGCACGACGCGCGCGAGCCGTGTGTCAGTAGCCCGACCGTAAGGGAGGGCGCCCGCACGACGCACTCAGCAGGGTGTCTCGGGGTTCTATGTGTTATATGGTCGCGAGCCGCTCTTCTCCCGGCGCCCTCCCTCACGGTCGGGCTACGGACACGGCCTCTCTGATCTCTGCGGCTTATATATTAAGGATATCGACCAGTTCCTGGACGGCGGCGGCGCTCTTGTGTAGTGCGGTGCGTTCGTCGTTCGTGAGTGAGATCTCGATGATCTGTTCGACGCCGTTCTTGCCGAGCTTTACGGGGACGCCGACGAAGAGATTCGAGACGCCGTATTCGCCCTCGAGAAAGACGGCGCAGGGCAGGATCTTTTTCTTGTCCTTGAGGATCGCCTCGGCCATCTCGACCGCGCCGAGCGACGGTGCGTAAAAGGCCGATCCGGTCTTGAGCAGGCCGACGATCTCGGCGCCGCCGTTAGCGGTGCGGTCAACGATCGCGTCGATGGTCTCCTTTGGCAGCAGTTCTGTGATAGGGATGCCCGCACACGTCGAATAGCGCGGCAGCGGCACCATCGTGTCGCCGTGGCCGCCGAGCACAAAGGCCGTGACATTCTCGACCGAGACGTTCAACGCCTCGGCGAGGAAGCAGCGCATTCGCGCGGCGTCGAGGACGCCGGCCATGCCCATAACGCGATTCTTGGGGAAGCCCGAGCGGCGAAACGCCACCTGCGTCATCGCGTCGAGCGGATTCGATACGACGATGATGAATGCGTTGGGCGAGTATCTCGCGACCTCGTCGGTCACGGCACCGACGATGTCGCTGTTGGTCTTGAGCAGGTCGTCGCGGCTCATGCCGGGCTTGCGAGGCAATCCGGCCGTGATGATGACAACGTCGGAGTCTGCCGTTTCCTCGTAACTGTTAGCGCCGACGAGCCGGACGTCAAAACCGTCGATCGGTGCCGCCTGTGCGAGATCGAGCGATTTGCCCTGCGGCGTTCCCTCGACAATATCTACCAGGACGACATCCGCAAGCTCCTTGCTCGCGATCCAATGAGCAGCCGTCGCACCGACATTGCCCGCACCGACGACCGTAACCTTATTCCTTCCTGCAGCCATTATTAAACCTTCCTGTTGAAATAGTGTTGTAAATAAAAGGGTATTTTGTCACAGTTCAGGGCGAACGGCAAAAGGCAGAGAAAAAGCCCGACGCGCTCTCCCCTTCACGTCGGGCTTTCTCTTAAATGGCCGATCGGTTCTCGCCAACGGCCAAACTTGATGCCTTGATCGGACCCGGACAATCGGGCCTGTCCACTTTGCCTCAGCAATGCTCGTGCCACGCCTTGCGTGTGCCACACAAGCGGCCGAGACCCTCTCTTTTGAGGGCTTTTCTTTCCGACGCGTTGCATTGGGCCCCAAACTTTTCTGCCCGTTTGGTCATTTGATGCACGATATCGGGCACTATTGCAGGATCGGATGGCCGCCGCCTCGGCTGTGGTCCTGAGTGGCGTTAAACCGCTGCCGGTCGTTGTGGTATAGGACGAGGTGCTCGCCCTCGTAGCGGACGACATTCGATACGCGGTCAAGCTGCTTTGTGTGCTCAGCGATCACAAAGGCGTTCTTGTCGGTCGAGATCACCATGCCGGCCGCATAGATGTAGCCGCCCTGATCATAAACGCTGCCCGCGTATTGCGAGGCTCCGACGGCGATATCAGGCGAATATTGCCCCTGGCTGTCGCGCGTGCGGTCGGCACGTGCGATGTAGATCGAGTAGTCGGAATACTTCAACTGCTTGCGGTAGCCATGCTTCTTTGCGACCGCAAACAGATCGGCGAGGCCCGTATCGACAGCCTTTAGGACGGCTTTTGACGGCCGTGAGACGGCATAGACCTTTGCGCCTTTTGGCGTGGTGATCGTGACGGTAAAGCGGTCGCCCGTGATTCGCTGGGCGTCAGAGAGCACGCGGCGATCCTGCGCAAGATTTGCAGGCGGCGTCGATAGGAAACAGATCGCGGCGATGACGGCGGAAATCATTGTGTTCCTTTTCATAACACTCACTTCTCCCGCCAAACTGCATCGCAAACGCTATGCCGCAAATGGTGCTGAGGGCGGGAATCGAACCCGCACGCCCCTAAGGACACGGGATTTTA
>CAZMQR010000321.1:0-3210 GCA_964568325.1 uncultured Chloracidobacterium sp.
CCCGTGTTGCCGCCGTGAAAGGGCGGTGTCCTAACCCCTAGACGAACCGGACACAAGCAGTTATCGCCTGTCCACAAGCGAACAGTAAGGATATCGGACGGCCATTTTGATGTCAAACAGCAAGGCGCGCCTGTCCGGCCCGATTCTGGTAAAATACTCTTATGGGAAAACTAAAGACCGTAGAACAGGTGATGGCGCCTGCTGAGACGCATTGGGTGGGCGACGGATTCAGGGTACATAACTTCTTCCCGTTCGCACTGCCCGAAGACAGAATGAGCCCGTTTTATCTCCTGGATTACAACTCGCCGCACGAATTTCCACCGACGCTCAAGCCTCGGGGTGTCGGGCCGCATCCGCATCGCGGGTTTGAGACGGTGACTATCTCGTTTCAAGGCAAGGTCGCCCATCACGACAGCCGCGGCAACGCGGGTGTGATCGGCGTGGGCGACCTGCAATGGATGACGGCCGGCAGCGGCATCCTGCACAAGGAATATCACGAAGAGGGCTTTGCACGCACGGGCGGCATTTTTCACATGGCACAACTTTGGGTCAACCTGCCGGCAAAAGACAAGATGACCACGCCGAAGTATCAGGCGATCGAGGACGGACAGATACCACGGGTCGAGGTCGAGGGCGGCACCGTCGAGGTGATCGCGGGCGAATACAACGGTGCGAAAGGTCCGGCGAGCACATTCTCGCCCGTCGAGATGTACCGTATCAAGCTGTCTGGCAGTGGCAAAGCCGAAATCTCTTTGCCGGCAGACTTCAACACCGGCCTGCTCGTCGCCGCGGGCTCGGTCACGACCAACGGCCGCGAGGAAGCACCGACAGACAGCTTTGTCGTCTTCAATAGCGACGGGAGCGAAATCTCGATCGAGGCAAACGACGCCGCCCTGTGCCTCCTGCTGAGCGGTGAACCGCTGAACGAGCCGATCGCTTCATACGGGCCGTTCGTGATGAACACTCAGGACGAGATCCGACAGGCGATGCGGGACTTTGGCAGCGGGATGTTTGGGGAACTAGACTAATGCCGATAGTAATAAAAACTCTAATGGACTATTCGGATCGGGAGTTAAAGCTGAAGCTCCATGATCAAGCCGACAAGTCCGACACGTTTACCTATAATGACGTTCGGTTGGAGATTGAACGTCGGGCTCAACAAAAACACAATAACCGTACGTTCTATTGGAGTATGGCAGCTGTACTCATTTCAGGTATAAGTCTTTTGGTAAGCATTCTTGTGGCTACCTTAAAGTGAGCCTTGACTATTGCATCGACGCGATCACGGCACGGATCTCGCCGTAGGTATATTCGTCGCCGAGTTCGGTTTTTAAGAGGCCGAGCGATTGATCGCCGTGGAGGGCGATCGCCTGGCGGATCGGTTCGATCTTCGATTCGGGGACGAGTTCGCTGAGTTCGACCTTGCCGGACGGGATGAACATCGCGAGATGGCCCTCGATCGTACTCGCAGCCATTTCGCGTTCCCGGGCGATCTGCTCGACGGACATTCCGGAGCGAAACAAGTCGAGCGAGACCTCGAATGTGCTGCGTTTGTCGGGGCCCCGTCGTGTGCGGGATTTTCTCGCCCGGCTCGACGCGTTAAGATCCATTCGTGTGGTCAAGCCTTTGTTTGAGCAGTACGCTTTGATCTCATTTAAAAAGTCGCGACCATACTTTTCCCATTTCACATCGCCCACGCCCATTATTCGCCGCATATCGGCTTCAGTAAGCGGCAGGAACGCGGCCATCTGGACGAGAGTTGCATCCGAAAAAACGATATAAGGCGGCAGACTTTCACCCTTGGCGATGACCGCGCGAAGCTGCCGGAGCTGGTCGAACAGCGGCCTTTCATGTTGTACCTCACCCACGACACGTTGGCGTTTTTCTTCCTTAACACGAGCTTTTGTCAGTTGGACCTGAACCTTTCCGGCAAGGACATCCCCGCTGGTATCGGTCAGTGTGACGACCGGATATTGGCCGTCAGTTTTAGCGAGATAACCAAGAGCTATCAAGTCCCTAAAGTGGTCGAACCATGCGTTCTTTGACACGTCAGAGCCGACGCCGTACGTCTTGAGATTGCGGTGCTCGTCGCGGATGGTTTGTGCCTCGGAGCCGCGCAGAAAATCAATTAGGTAGTTAACACCAAACCTTTGGCCCGTCCGTACGACAGCACTAAGGGCCTTTTGAGCAATGATAGTGCCGTCAAAGGTCTCGGTCTGCGTCGTACAGTTATCGCAGTTTCCACAATCTTCTATTAGCTCTTCTGAAAAGTAATTGAGCAGGAACCGCCGGCGACACGTTCTCAGGTCACCGAACTCGGCCATTTTGTCGAGTTTCTTGAGCATTATTACACTTTGCTCGCGGTTGCCCTCGACAGCGGCGAATCCGCGTAGTTTTAGCACGTCCGCCCACGTGTAAAAGAGAAGCGCTTCGCTCGGCAAACCGTCGCGGCCCGCACGACCGGTTTCCTGATAATAGCTCTCGATATTCTTCGGCAGATCCATGTGGACGACAAAGCGAACGTTCGACTTGTCGATGCCCATGCCGAATGCGATGGTGGCCACTACGATCTTTGTGTCGTCATTGATAAAGCTCTGTTGGTTTCGGTCGCGGGTCGCCTTGTCAAGGCCCGCGTGATAAGGCAGAGCACTGTAGCCTTCGTCGGTCAGGTCGGCCGCGAGTGAATCGACCGACGAACGGCTCAAACAATAGACGATCCCGCTTTGATCGCGGCGGGTCGACAGATAGTCGAGCAGGCGGCGATAGGAATTCTGCTTTGGCTCGACGGCGTAATAGATGTTTGGCCGGTTAAAACTCGACACGAACCGCTCGGCATGTGGGATCTTGAGCCGCTCGATGATGTCATTACGGACAAGATTGTCGGCTGTCGCCGTCAGGGCGACGACCGGAACATTAGGGAAAGTGTCCTTGAGGTAGGCGAGTTTTAGATACTCGGGCCTGAAATCGTGGCCCCAGCTAGAGATGCAGTGCGCCTCGTCGATGGCGAAGAGCGAAATATTCAATCCTTGCAGAAAATCCATGAACTGATCGCCACTTTGCAACAAACGTTCGGGAGAGACATAGAGCAGCTTGAGTTTATTGTTCCGAGCAGCCTGAAAGACCTCGACTTGTTCAGTTGTTGTCTGAGTTGAATTGAGGAACGCGGCCTCAATACCATTCGCGCGGAGTGCATCGACCTGGCCGCCGCCG
>CAZMQR010000322.1:0-3210 GCA_964568325.1 uncultured Chloracidobacterium sp.
CTTGGTCAACGACAATATCGCTTCGACTCGGACGCTATTCGTCGTTGGCTTAACGCGGGCGGAAGCCGGGAAGCGGGAGCGTCGATAGAGAACGGGACCCTTCCAGGACGGGCGACCGGGATCATCAAGCACCGATGAATCGAATCGATGACCTTATGGATGCTTGGATACCCCATGAACGCATTCAGTGCGGGGTAGCAATATGATACTCGACGATTTTGTCGCCTTGCTCGAAAAGCCGCGCATATCGCGGGGCCGATATATAGCCCGCTGTCCCGCACACGACGATAGATCACCATCGCTGTCCGTCAAGGCGGAAAGCGGCAGGATACTGATCAAATGCTTTGCCGGATGTACTGCCGGGGCCATATTGGCCGCTCTCGGCCTAAACTTTCGCGATCTGTATGAGAACAGCTCAAACGGGTATACGACAGCAACACAACACGTCCGCCCACAGAAGATGACCGCCGCATACATAGAGGATAGGCTGACATTCACTGGTACCGTACCAAAACCGTTGCCAGAGCCCCTGAGACCCGTCCCACCGTTAGTACCAGAACTGATCCCTGAGGCCCTAAGACCGTGGCTGGTGGACATAGCTGAGCGGATGCAATGTCCGATAGAGTTCCCGGCCGTCGCGTCGCTCGTTGCTGCCGGTGCGCTGATCGGAAACTCAGTCGTCATAAAACCCAAAGCGCAGGACCCTTGGATCGTTGTGCCGAATGTCTGGGGTGCTGCGATCGGCGAGCCTGGCGTCATGAAATCTCCGTCAGTAAGCGAGGGGATGGCCTTTGTTAGAGAGATCGAACGGAGAGAAGGGAAAGCTTTTGACGCGATGAAACCGGAGCTTGCCGTCGAGGCGGAGACGCGCGAAGCCGAAAAGAAGGCCATCCGATACCAGTTGGAACAATCCTACAGGCCACCGAAGAAGAAGGCGATAAACTCAGCAAATCATGTCGAGACGATCGTCGATCGCGACGAGCTAAAAACTCGTCTGCGCGAGCTGGAAGAGGCGGTCGTGCCGATGCCGAAGCGTCTCATTACATCGGACGCGACAGTCGAGAAGCTGGGGGAACTGCTAAACAACAACCCGCGGGGTCTCTTGAACGTGCGTGATGAGCTATCAGGGTTCATTGACACCCTCGATAAACCAGGTCGCGAGGGTGACCGGGCCTTCTATCTCGAAACGTGGGACGGCCTCGGTACGCACAACGTGGACCGAATAGGACGAGGATCCCTCCGAATCACGAACTTAACCCTATCGATCTTTGGGACAATCCAGCCGTCGATCATCCGACCATTGTTCAAGGGTAGCGGCTCAAAGAGCGGCGATGACGGCTTTATTCAGCGGTTTCAGGCAGTGGTCTACCCGGATGTGTCGGCGGAATATGAGTACGTTGATCACGATCCCGTCGGTGTGGACGCGGCTCGCGAAGTATTCGAGGGGCTCTACGCGCTCGATCTCACCCAATTCGATCAACTAACCGTCGAAGCTGGCGGGCATCGATTTGTCCGGTTCGATCCTGCCGCGCAGGAGTTCTTCCAGTCATGGCTCGTTGAGCTTGAGCATACGCTACGTAATGGCAGTTATGGCAGTTCCGCGCTGCGGGGGCACCTGGGGAAATATCGCGGTTTTATGCCGGCACTCGCCCTCATCTTTCATTTGATCGACCATGTCGCCGGCAAAGGTCGCGCAAAGGGCATAACACTAGAGAACGCGCAGCTGGCAGCCGCATGGTGCAGCCTATTCCAAGCGCATGCCGAGCGACTTTACGAGCTGCATTCAACGATCGGTCTGAATGCGGCGCGGGAAATCCTGAATAAGATTCAAACCGGCGAATTGGGCGATGAGATCACTGCCCGCGAAATCTATCGAAATAAATGGCGGCACCTCGCGGAGCCTAATGATGTTAAGGCGGGATTAGATCTACTCATCCTTCACGACTATCTGCAGGAGATCACGTTGCCCACAGGGGGAAAACCGAAAAGTGTCTTTCTCGTAAATCCCAATGTGCGGAGGACCGGAAAATGAGGGACTTTTACGCAGAGTTTTTAGAAAGTAAAAATCTTTCCGGCGAGGAAGGTGAACAACTGCCAAAACTGCCAAAAGATCCCGAAACAGGTCGGAATCCGACTAATGGCAGTTATGGCAGTTCTTTAGAAGCCGCGTTAGAAGATAAAAATGCGGATTCCCGGCTGGCCGGGATGGGCATGGCTGAGGCACACCCGGAAGGTTCAAACTGGATTCATCAATACAATGCGATCGATGTGTACCAAGCAAAGCTTTATCGGGTCCGCCGTGATCCTGAACTTGCCGCGCTCGTCGATACCTTATGTGAGGAACGGAGGGCGGTCATGCTTGTAAATGGTTCAACTGAGCAGGAAGCCGATGCGTATGTGTCGAGCCTTGAGTTCCTCGCCTGGGCATTGATGAACGTTTGAGAAAAATGATACTTGGCTCGAAACCGCCGGGGGGGGGTGAGACACGCGATCATGAAAACGAAATCACGAAAAATGTTACCTAAGACAATCGATGAAATCGCCAATGGTGGCCTGTACCGCCAGGCAGTCCGGTGTGGTAAGGGCCGGTGCCATTGTGCGTCCGGTGTGCTCCATGAAGGATATTTCTACTTTATCCGGCGGGTCGGTGGACGGCTTCGCAAGACCTACGTACCGAAGGACCAAGTCGATGCTTTTGCGAAGCTCGTTGAAGAGGCCAGGAACAGCCGTGCCAGCGAGAGAATGATACAGCGGAACTCGCGGGCATTATTAGCTGAGCTGAGAGGTCGCCTTCGAGAATATGAAACGCTCGTCAGCACTTTGAACGATGCCCTTGAACACAATGGCTAAAAAGAGAACAGGAAGCACTCTGGGGAATCCCAGCGTGGTTGGGGAGAAGGGCCAAACGGCCCGGCGCGCGCCCGTCTGTCGGGAGCCGGATGCCAGGAACTCGGGAAAAACGGAGCCCGCCCCCGCGAAATCGAAGAAATCGCCCAAATCGGCTCAATACAATGCCGAGACCGATCCAGCCTATGACCAGTTATTTGAAAAATGGGACGAGCCGAATCTGGATCCCGAGGCTTACATGGTGGACGTTCCTGTCGATTCGCTTGAGTCGGCCGTGGGCTATTCGTCACTTTTCAGGCAAATGCATCAGGGCTTCCTTCGCAGGGTTGCATTCTACAAATCCTCGACAGGTGGGTCTCTATC
>CAZMQR010000323.1:0-3198 GCA_964568325.1 uncultured Chloracidobacterium sp.
GAGTTCGACGACCAGCTCTTCGAGGCGCGCCTCACGCCCGGCGATCGCCTGTCGCTGATGATGCTCGAGGACCTCGATCGCGACGGGCTCTCCCTTGCGGAGGAGCGCATGCGCGGCACCAGCGACCTCGCGATCGACTCGGACGGCGACGGCCTCTCCGACTACTTCGAGACGGTGGTCGGCTGGGTCGTGAAGGTCGAATTGGCCGGTGTATCGGCCGAGGATATCGAGATCGATATTCAGGGAAACGTCCTGTATATCGCAGGCTGTCGACGAGATCGGAGCTGCGCCGCGGGCGCCCAATATCAGCAGATGGAGATCACATACAGCAATTTCGAAAAGACGCTCAGGTTTCCCGCGGCGATCGACAACGCAAGGGTTGAGCATGAATTCGAGAATGGGCTACTGATCATTACGCTCAGGAAGGGTGAATAATGGCGGACGAAGTTCAGGACCAGCAGTTCAAGACCCAAGAGATCAGGCTGCCCGAACAGCTCGAGATCGCGATACTGCCCTTGCAGAATACGACCCTGTTTCCCGACACGGTCGTGCCGCTTGCTGTTGGCCGTGAACGCTCGACCAAGGCTGTTGAATCGTCGCTTGCGACTGAAGAGAAGCTGCTCGCCTGCATAACGACCAAGTCCGAGAATGTGACCGGCGACGATGCAAAACCGGCCGACATCTACACGGTCGGGACACTTGTCAACATCAAGCGAATGATGCGCACCGACGATGTGATGCAGCTCATCGTTCAGGGAATGCGCCGCTTTGAGGTCATCGAGTGGACGGCCGAACAGCCCTACCTGAAAGCAAAGATCCATGTGCTTGATGACCTGCGGCGTGTCGATGAGGAGGAGATCGAGGCCCTCAAGCGCAACATCCACGGGATGATCCAGGAAGCCCTTGCCCTCCTGCCGCAGGTCCCGCCTGAGATCCGCGTCGCTGTCATCTCGCAGGAAGATCCTGTCCAGCTGGCGTATTTTCTCGCCTCCGTGCTCGATCTGGGGACCGAGACCGAGCAGAAGATGCTCGAATCATCTACCGTTGACGGCCTGCTAACTCTAACGCATGCAGCCCTTGCCCGCGAGCTTGAGATCATGCAGATCCGGTCGAAGATCGCGACCGAAGCTCAGCAGGAGATGGACAAATCGCAGCGTGATTACGTGCTTCGGCAGCAGATGAAGGCGATCCAGAAGGAACTCGGCGAGGACGAATCAGGTGAGCAGGCAGAGGCCGGCCAACTGCGGACACGCCTTGAGGAGGCCGATCTGCCTGATGACGTGCGTAAGGAGGCCGAACGTGAACTGAAGCGAATGGAGGCCCTGCCTCAGGCGGCCCCCGATTATCACGTCATTCGAACGTATCTCGAATATATACTCGAATTGCCTTGGCGTAAGTCAGGCCTGGAAAAACTCGACCTTAGTGAGGCAAGAAAGGTCCTCGATGAGGACCACTACGGCCTCGAGGATATCAAGGAACGGATTCTCGAATCGCTTGCCGTTGTCAAGCTTCGCCCGGATAGTAAGAGCCCGATCCTGCTCTTTGTCGGCCCGCCGGGCGTTGGCAAGACGTCGTTAGGGCGCTCGATCGCGCGAGCATTGGGCAGAGAGTTTGATCGCCTCAGCCTCGGCGGGATGCGAGACGAGGCAGAGCTTCGGGGGCATCGCCGAACCTATATCGGAGCAATGCCGGGCCGCATCATCCAATCGCTCAGGCGCGTCGGCGTGAATAATCCTGTGATGATGCTCGACGAGATCGACAAGCTCGGAAGCGACTTTCGCGGCGATCCGGCGTCGGCCCTGCTTGAGATACTTGATCCGGCGCAGAACAACACATTTCGTGACAATTATCTCGACCTGCCGTTTGACCTGTCGAAGGTCTTCTTTATCGCAACGGCCAATCAACTGGGGCCGATCCCGATGCCGCTTCGCGATCGAATGGAGATCATCCAGCTTGCGGGCTATAGCGACCGCGAAAAGCTGAATATCGCCAAGCAATATCTGGTCCCACGACAGATCGAAGAAAATGGCCTGACGAAGGACCAACTGACGATCACGGATGACGCGATCACCCTATTGTCAACGCGATACACGCGTGAGGCAGGCGTCAGGCAGCTTGAGCGAGCGGTCGGCAATCTCGCCCGCAAGGTGGCCTTGAAAGTGGCTGAAGGCTCGACCGAGAACGTAAACATCTCTGCCGAAGAAGTTCGCGGGTATCTCGGGCCGCCAAAGGTCTTTCCCGAGGAAGCACGTCAGGAACTTCCTCCGGGCGTTGCGACCGGAATGGCATGGACGGAAATGGGTGGCGAGGTGCTCTTTATAGAGGCGACGATGCTTCCGGGCAGCGGTGGACTTACGCTCACCGGCCAGCTCGGCGAGGTGATGAAGGAGTCCGCACAGGCCGCACGCAGCTATCTGTGGTCACATGCGGCGGAGTTTGGTCTCGATCCCGAGATGATCAAGGACAATGGCGTTCACCTGCACGTGCCGGCGGGAGCGATCCCGAAGGATGGCCCATCGGCTGGCGTTACCATGGCGACCGCAATGGCCTCGCTCTATACGGGGCGGAAGGTCCGATCGGACACGGCGATGACTGGCGAGATAACATTGTCGGGGCTGGTGTTCCCGGTCGGCGGCATCAAGGAAAAGGTGCTGGCGGCCCATCGCGCGGGCATTCGCCGTATCATTTTGCCTGCACGAAACGAGGCTGATACGGACGATATCCCTGACGAAGTCAGGAAGGAACTCGACATCGTCTTCGCAGCCTGGATCAGTGATGTGTTAAAAGCTGCTCTTGAATCGGAAGGTTCAGGCCCGAGTGAGACGCATGGGCATGTTGCCGCGCGGGACGGGCAGGCGAGTCGACAGGCAGACCAGCCTGCGCCTGCTGAAACGTGATCTTGGGTTAGATGCCCGATCCCGTGAAATTTGCTCGCGCGGCGATTGACAGCCGAGATTCTTTAGGAATATACTTCCACCATCTTTTTGTCCTGTTCAGTAAGACGTTTGAAATAGAGTAGTCGGGGGTCTTTGTCTCCGCTGCGTTTGTTTTGTTCAAGTTGCAATTGGCAACGAATACGTAACTCGGCTTCTTCGGGGTTTGACCCTGATGAAGCGAGTTTATGTCTTAGGTGCGGGTTCCGAGAGTAATTATCAAGCCCAACGTTCCAGGAGGATTCTCTAATGTTTAAGTGGTCAA
>CAZMQR010000324.1:0-3168 GCA_964568325.1 uncultured Chloracidobacterium sp.
TGCGGTCGATACAGCCTGAGCAATGATCAACTGCACGTCCGCAATGGTCAGGGCCTGTGAACTTACCGGCCGCGCTGCACACAGGACCATCGCGAAAGCAGCAAGCAACCCGCTTTTTTTCAGGCCCGACAGATTCTTCATGATGTCTCTGGAATATGTTACAAAACGCCGGATTAGTCAAGCGCGTCGCGACCCATCCGGTCAGTATCGCCCGTCGTCAAAATCGTAGGAATCAAACCCGTCAGCCTCCGGCATTTCACCCTCATCCTCCTCGGTCCGCAGGTCAAGTTCGATCGGATCGAGCCCAACTACGACGAGACCCGCACCACATTCTTCGCAGGAAACGTGGTCTCCTTGCTCCGTTTCCGCATCGACATAGACCTCTTCAGTGCACTCAGGACAAATGGACGTTGGCATACAAACCTCCGGAATGATCTCGTAATCAATCTACCTTCCTTTGGGATGATTTGGCAAGATTTGAATAGGGCGTGAGGTGCTGTAAAAAAAAGCGTAGACAATCACAACACTGTTGATATATTATCTATTCGTGACCTCTCACTTGTCACGCGCTCCGCATTTCAAGTTTCGATCGTTTCACCCACGCCTTGCCTAACGGCCTCGCCTTATGGATTCGAAGATCGGCCTGATCATTCAGATCGCAGGCGTCGCAATGATCACATTGCTGACGCTTTTTCTCCGACGTTCGATAAACGTCGCTGCTCTGCGTCACTGGACAAATGCGTGGCTGTTTCTGTCGTTTGCTCTGTTTTGTCTCAGGCTGGCTTTCAGCTATGAGGAGTATTCGACACAGCTCTTTAGCTTCTATTTTCTCACGGAGTATTTGTTTGGGTTCCTGTTGATAATGGGCTGCCGGAGCCTGTCGGATGGCTGGCAGATGAAGATCCGCCAGGAACTCATCGTCCTGCCGCTGATCATCGTTGCGTTTGGGCTGCCATTTCTGGGCGACGATTTCAATCTCGTCTTCAACATCCATTCCTTGACGCTGTCCGGCTTTTTTGCGATCGCGTTCACGTCGCTGTGGCGGGCGAAGATCCGCACATTCGGCTGGCGAGTGATGCTGGTCGCGTTGGCGTTGCTTTTTGTCGACTTTCTGCAGTATTTCGTGGTCTTCTCGATCCGACAGTACATGGTGCTAGAGTTTGATTACCTGCAATACAATTCCGTGATCGATCTCGTCCTGCAGATACTGCTTGGGTTTGGCATGGTGATCGTCCTACTCGAGCAGGTGCTCACCGATGCAAAGGTCGCGAACGAAAAGCTGCAAAAGGCGCACGAAAAGCTCGAAGAGCTCGCTCACATCGATCCGTTGACCACGGCCCTCAACCGCCACGCATTTCATGGCTATCTAAAGCGTCGTGGCAATGAAGGCCAGCCCGTTTCCGGTTGTGTCGGCTTCTTTGATATCGACGACCTCAAGACGGTCAACGACGTCTACGGCCACGCGATCGGCGACATCGTGATACGAACGGTCGTCAGGGCGATCCGCGAGGTGATTCGGGCTGAAGACCTTATCTTTCGCTGGGGCGGAGACGAATTCTTTGTGATCATGATCAGCCTGGATGCCGCGTCGGCAAGCCGGCGGATGAAGCGCCTCGAAACGCTGCTCGCCGACGTCCGCATCGAAGGCGTCAGTCGATCGTTCAACGTAGGCGTGTCGCACGCCTTTGAGGATTTTCACGGCCTGAACAATCTCGAATCAGCTATCCAAAAGGCCGATGAAGGAATGTATAAGCAAAAACAGGTCCGTAAAGGCTACATTATCGATGACGCCGATTTCCATCTCGAAGGATTAGGCGAGCCGGTCACGCTCGTCGAGCGGCGTTAGTCACAACAAGAAATTCGGTAACGGGGCCGCGGCTGGAAGTTCGCGGCCCTTTCCTTTTTAGAGCCTGTCGTTAAAGAACGCAACCGCCAGGGCCCAAGCGTCACGTGCGGCGTCTGCGTCATAGACGTCGGGACGCGTGTCGTTAAAGAACGCATGGTCAGCGTCGTATTTGACCGACCTCACGGGCAGTTCAAACCGTTCGGCGGCGTCCACTAATCCAGCGACCTTCTCGGGCGTGATCCACTGGTCGCGTGTGCCTGAGATAAAGATCGTCGGCACCGTCAGCCGTTGCAGCACGTCGTCCTCCGGAATGTCGCCATAGAACGCTACAGCCGCGCTAATGCCCTGAAGCTCGCATGCCGAACGCAGCGCAAAGGTTCCGCCCATGCAATAGCCCGTAATGCCAAAATGCGAGATGTCGAGGCTCAGCCTCGCCGCGTCGATGGCATTCCCGATCGTATCCAGCCCGTCATCAATAGCCAGGCCGTGCATCATCTCTGACGCCTCGGCGGCATCCGCCGCGATGCGCCCGCGATACAGGTCGGGCGCAATCGCCACAAATCCCTCAGCCGCATAACGCCCCGCAATGTCCTTGATATGATCATTCAGGCCCCACCATTCCTGAATGACCAGCACGGCCCGATCGCCGCCCTCATCGGGCATCGCAACATACGCCGTCGATGGCCCGTTTGCCGTCTCAAATGACAGTGTCTCTGTTTTCATAGCGAGATTATACAATATAGCCCGTCGGCATGCGTTAGCAGGTGCCGAACCCTAAAAATACCTCACCGTGTATGTAAACCTCACGCCGCGGCCTATTTCGGGGGAGATGTCTTTGATGAACGAGATATGGTTGAAGTAGAGCTTGTCGTTCAGGTTGTAGGCGTTCACGGAAAGTATGTGAGCAAAGTGCCGGCGCGAGATCACATATGACCCGGTGACGTTCGCGGTAGCGTAGCCGGCGGTTTCGGTCTCGCCCGCGAAGATCCGCGACTGACGAGCGACGGCGACGAATTCAGGGCGAATCGTAAAGCTGCCGCCATGAATGTCGATCCCGACACGTCCGCGCAGCGGCGCTATTCGCGGCAGCGGGCGGCCGTCGGCAAGTCGCACATTTACATAGTCAAGGCCCGCAAAAGCATTCATGAATTTGCTCACGGCTATATCAACCGTCAGTTCCGTTCCGGTAAAACGGCTGTCAGCCTGTCGATACTCGGCGATCGGAAAGCCGCTGCCGGGATCGGTCGTGCCGGTAGGCGCGAGAAAGACAAAATCGTTGAACGAATAGTAGTAATAGTTCGCCTCGGCGCGAAACCGCGGCG
>CAZMQR010000325.1:0-3137 GCA_964568325.1 uncultured Chloracidobacterium sp.
GTGGGCGTTCGGCGGCGGCAAGCCGCGAATGTCAGTGCGTTAACGGTGCAGCAAGCTGCTCCGCAAATAGATCGGCAAGCCGTAAGAGATCGGTGTTTCGGCTTGACAGGATAGGGGCCTTACGGGATTATATTAGCTTTTCAAAAGTTTTCTTTTGATTGGAAATTTTATGTAGGTATGGCTTGTGCTCTGCCGAACCATAGCAACTTTTTTGACAGGGCAAACATCTGATTGGCGCGGAAACGGAGGAGCGATCCTCTCCGCCGATCAGTCAGAATTTTTTGGGATCCACCCGAGGAAAGAAGTAGATGAAAACGATCTTTAGATACGCGAATGTTGGCCTGCTGACGGCCGTTTTATTTACAGTTGGAGCTGTCACCGGCTTCGCTCAGGATGTATGTGGTGACGCAGAGGCTGAGGCCAGGAACGCCGCGGGCGACAAGGTCAGACAGGATTTCGGGGCCTATGGGGCCGCGTCGCTGGACGACAAGGGCCGCATCATCGACGGTGCGAAGGCATTCGTGGAGAAGTACGGCAGCTGCGAGACGACGAAGGAGCTCACGGAATATCTGAACAAATATATTCCGGGGATGGAAACTGCCCTTCGCAAGGCTCGCGAAGATGACCGAAAGGCCAAGCTCTACAAACGCTTCAACGACAGCGTAAAGGCATCTAATTTTGATGAGACCTATGCGGTCGGCAAGGAGATCCTTGCGGGTGAGCCCGAACAGCTTGACGTGACCATCCTTCTGGGTTCGATCGGATACGACGAATCGTACAAGGCCAATTTTAAGTTCAACAACGAAACACTCAGGTATGCTCGTCAGGCGATAGCGGCGATCGAGGCCGGCAAGACGTCTAAGGAATTCGGCCTCTTTGGGTGGCGCTATAAGAATAAGGAGAATGCCCTCGGCTGGCTGAACCTTACGATCGGCTACATCACCCAGGTTGCTAACAAGGACAAGAAGGGAGCTCTCCCGCACCTTTACAAGGCGAGCCAGGCGGTATCAGAGACGGCAAAGAACCCGATCCCGTACGAACTTGTCGGCGGATACTACTTTGACCAGCTAAATGCCCTCGTCGAGGAGATCAATGCCCTCAAGGCCAAGCAGGACAAGCCGGGCATTACCGAGGAAGAGATCAAACAGCTCCTCGATGAGATCAAGGCGAAGGTTGCCATGACAAATGGGACCGCCGAACGTGCGATCGATGCTTTTGGCCGTGCAGAGAAGCTCGGCCAGGCTGCGGCATACAAAGCAAAGATGAAGGCTAATGTCGAGGCGGCATATAAGGTCCGCTTTGGCAACACGACGGGAATGGATCAGTGGGTCGCGACCGCGGTGGCTAAGCCCTTTGTTAACCCGCAGACCCCGATCACGCCGATCAGCGACCCTGAGCCGGCTACGACAACGACAACTCCGGCAACGACTACAACGACGATGACGAGCTCGCCGGCCGGGACAAAGCCGGTAGTGAGCCCGGCGGCCAAGCCTGCGGTCACGCCGGCGACCAAGTCCACGACCGTGACAAAGCCGCAGGCGACGGTGAAGAAGCCGGTCGCCAAGACGAAGCGCAAGGCGTAGTTCACGCGGGGTCAGATCGATCTCATCTATGCCGGACGGCCTGACGGGCGTCCGGCTTTCCTTTTCGGCTGATAGTCTTTAGAATTAGCACTCGATGCAGGCGCGGCTCGCCAGGCTTGAGAATAAGCTCGGATATAGTTTTAAGGACATTGCTCTTTTAGAACGTGCCCTGACGCATCGGTCGTGGGCAGTTGAAAATTTGCCGGGTGCGAGCGAGGGTGAGGTTCGCTCGCTCGAGAACGAGTCGATGGAATTTCTCGGCGATTCAGTGCTCGGATTGGTGATCGCAGAACAGCTTTACACGTCGCGCCTGAACGCAACCGAGGGCGAGTTGACGCTGATGAAGCACCACCTCGTCAGTACTGCGACGCTTGCGGTGGTCGCCGATCGGCTGAAACTAGGCGATTTTGTCCGATTTGGGCGCGGCGAAGAAAAGACGGGCGGGCGAAAGAAGCAGGCCCTGCTGGCAAACACGCTCGAAGCCGTGATCGCAGCGATATTCCTTGACGGAGGCTATGTTCCGGCGAGGCATTTTATCGCGACACTGTTCGCACGAGAGCTAAAGGCCGCGACGCCAAGAACGTCGCTCGACCATAAGACGACGCTGCAGGAGGCGATCCAGGCGAACGGAGGAGCTGCACCTCGTTATGAATTGTTGAAGACCGAAGGGCCGCCGCATTCGCGGACTTTCTTTGTCCGCGTTGCGTGGAACTCGGGGACGGCCGACGGCGAGGGCACGTCGATAAAATTGGCCGAAATGATGGCTGCCGCCGAGGCGTTGAAGTTGCTCGGGGCGGCGACGAAGGAAAAACTTAAGAAGTAAACGCATCGTATCTCAACTCATGACCGAACCGAAGCCGGAAGCACCGTCAGTAAAAGAAGTAAAGCCTAAAGGGCCGCCGAAATCGACCATTCGCGAATATTTCGAATCGTTCGTGATCACGCTGATCATGGCGATATTCGGGATGACGTTCATCTTGCAGGCCGTGACCGTGCCGACGGGCTCGATGCAGAATACGATCCTGGTCGGCGATTACCTGCTGGTCAATAAGTTCATCTTTACGCCCGGCGGCTACGAATTGCCGTTCCTGCCGCAGCGTGAGATCGAACGGGGCGACATCATCGTTTTTAAGTACCCGGGCAATAAGGTCTGCCGCGAGAATGATGATTCGCGTAACCTGATACCATATCAGATCAACTACGTGAAACGCGTGATCGGGCTGCCGGGCGAGACGGTCGAATTCAAGGATAATCAGGTCTATATCAACGGCAAGGTCCTGCCCGAGCATCGCATGATGGGTGACGCCTCTGATAACCTGTCCGCATTGAAAACTGCCGAATTTGAACAAGCCCACGATGGTGAAAAGTACACGGTCTTTTATTCCAGCGAGTCGATGAACGCCGTGCGCGAAGGGATGAAAGTGACACGCGGCCGTGGCGATAATCCATGTCGCGGGTATCAGTTCGGCGTTGAGGGCAAGCCGTCAGTCGTGCCGCCCAACAGCTTTTTTGTAATGGGCGACAGTCGCGACAACAGCGAAGACAGCCGCTATT
>CAZMQR010000326.1:0-3122 GCA_964568325.1 uncultured Chloracidobacterium sp.
CTGCAGCTTTTCTTTCAGAAGAGAAAGTTTGCAAAACAGGCGGCGATGGCGGCGAAAACTGTCGCGTCGAGCCTTATCGAGCAGCGATTCATATTCAAAAGGGGCGCGGGCCGATGGCTGATGCACGGCCTGATAATGTGGGGCTGCATACTGGCGGCATTGATCACGTTCCCGCTCGTCTTTGGCTGGGTGCATTTCAAACTCGTCGGCGACATGGGCTATCAGCCGTACCTCTTCGGGTTCCCCACCGGACCAGCCCTTGAGGGCCGCAGCATATCGGCGTGGATCATGTTCCATGGGCTCGACATTTCGGCGGTTATGGTAATCGCCGGATGTGCTATCGCGATCCGCAGGCGATTAAGAGACCGCGGCGCTATCGCCGTACAGCAGTTCCTGCTCGACTTCGTCCCGCATATGCTGCTTCTGGCGATCTCTGTGTCAGGGCTGATGCTGACGGCGTCAAGCTTGTGGTTCGAGGGCTATATGTACTCGTTCATATCGCTCTCGCATCAGGCGTTGGTGATAATGACGTTGTTTTTCCTGCCCTTTGGCAAACTGTTTCACATTGTCCAGCGGCCGGCATCGATAGGCGTCGAGCTATACCAAAAACACTCGCAGGAGATGTCACAGGCCGTTTGTCCGCGATGTCATTCGGTATTTGCCGGGCAGATGTGGATAGACGACCTCAAGATCGTCGTTGAGCGGCTCGGCTACGATTATCGGATGCCGAATGGCGGCACGCTACAGGACTATTGCCCACGATGTAAACGGGTAATGCGCGGGCTCGCATATGCGGCCATTGCCGACAAGGGTGATAAGGTCTTTTCCGGTTCGCGCACAGAAGTATGAGCAAGGTCGAGAATCTCGATAACATCATCGAACGGTTTGGGCCGCACCTGCATGACGAGCCCGACGGAGGCTGGCTGTCTGACCGCGTGATCGACAAGGTCGTGAACACGCATTGCCCGTATTGCGGCATGCAATGCGGGCTAAAACTGCTCGTTGAGCAAAACAAGGTGGTCGGCCTCGAGCCGCGATACGAATTTCCCGTCAATGAGGGGCGTTTGTGCCCAAAAGGCGTGACGGCGTATCTACAGACGCATCATCCCGATCGTCTTGAATATCCGTTGATCAAGCGAAACGGCATTTTTGAGCGTGCGAGATGGGACGAGGCCCTCGATTTGGTCGTCTCGAAGCTCAGCGGTTTACAGGAGAAATACGGAAAGGACTCCGTTGCCGTCTATTCCGGCTCGTCGCTGACGACTGAGAAAACCTACTTGGTCGGTAAATTTGCGCGTCTTGCACTTGGCACGCGATACATCGATTACAATGGCCGGCTTTGCATGGCTTCGGCTGCGGCGGGGAACAACAAGGCCTTTGGCATCGACCGTGCGGCTAACCCGTGGAGCGATATTCCGTTTGCTGACGTGCTGATCATTGCTGGTGCCAACTGCGCCGAGACGTTTCCGATAATCAACGGTTTTCTGTGGAAGCAGCGAGACAATGGCGGGCTCTGGATCGTCATTGATCCGCGCGAAACGCCGACCGCTCGGCAGGGCGACATCCACCTGCAGCTAAAGCCCGGGACCGATGCGGCAGTAACGAACGGCATCCTGAATGTGCTGATAAACGAGAACCTTGTGGATCAGGCGTTTATCGACAGCCGGACGAACGATTGGGAAGCGACAAAAGAGGTCGCTCTCAAATACACGCCCGATGTCGTGTCACAGATCTCAGGCGTCGCGGCTGAAAAGATCGTGGAGGCGGCGAAGCTCTACGGCCGGGCAAAAACGGGTATGATAATGCACGCCCGCGGCATCGAACATCATTCTAACGGCACCGAAAACGTTCTTAGCTTTATCAACATC
This sequence comes from uncultured Chloracidobacterium sp., assembly GCA_964568325.1. Lineage (GTDB taxonomy): Bacteria > Acidobacteriota > Blastocatellia > Pyrinomonadales > Pyrinomonadaceae > OLB17. The sequence goes on from CAZMQR010000326.1 coordinate 1,869, forward strand.
GCCCTCGCGACGGGCAAGATCGGTGCGAAAGGCTGCGGATATGGGACGATCACCGGCCAGGGTAACGGACAAGGCGGTCGAGAGCACGGGCAAAAAGCCGATCAATTGCCCGGGTATCGGTCGATGCTGAATGCCGAGCATCGCAAGTACGTCGCCGGCGTTTGGGGGATCGACGAGAAGGAACTCCCCGAGGCGGGCGTTTCGGCGGTCGAGATGTTTGGCAAGATGCGCGACGGCGAGATACGCGGCCTGCTGTCGATCTGCAGCAATATGATGGTCTCGCTGCCGGACACAAACAAGGTGCGAGAGTCGCTTGAGGCCCTCGATTTCAACGTCTGCATAGACTTCTTTATGTCCGAGGCCGCCCGCTACGCTGACGTTGTTCTGCCCGGGACGACGTGGGCCGAGGACGAGGGCACCACGACCAGCGGCGAGGGACGCGTCATCAAGATAAACAAGGCCATCGACCCGCCCGGCGAAGCCCGCCGCGACTGGGAGATGCTGCAGGACATCGCCCATCGCCTGGGGCGCGGGAAAGGCTTTACGTTCAGCAGTCCGGAAGCGATCTTCGACGAGCTGCGGCTGGCGTCAAAGGGCGGTAAGGCCGATTACTACGGGATCTCGTATGAGAAGATCGAGCGGCAGAATGGCGTATTTTGGCCCTGCCCGTCTGAGGAAAGTGAGGGTACGCCGCGGCTTTTTGAAGAGAAATTCGCTCATGACGATGGGAAGGCGAAATTTCACCCAATCGAGTACAAAGGAGCTGCTGAACAGCCCGATGACGAATATCCGTTGATTTTCACAAGCGGCCGTATCGTGCACCAGTATCTTTCAGGCAACCAGACACGGCGGATCGGCTTTCTGATGCAGCAGTGTCCGGAGCCCTTCGTCGAGATACATCCGGAAACGGCGATGAAATACCAGATAAACGACGGCGAACGTATCAAGGTGATCTCGCGCCGCGGCGAGGGCATATTTCCGGCCCTTGTCGTTGAGACGATCCGGCCGGATACGATCTTCATCCCTTATCACTGGGGCGAACAACTGGCCGCAAATCAGATAACGAATGCGGCACTCGATCCTACGTCGAAGATCCCGGAGTTCAAGGCCTGTGCGGCGAGGATAGAAAAGATACACTCGCGAGAATTGCCGGTTCTCGGTGAGAGCCGCAGGGGCAGAAGCCAGAGCGAGGCGCAGCGAGGAAAATGATGCAGGAGACCATGTTCATCGACCCGCAAAGGTGCATCGGCTGTC
>CAZMQR010000327.1:0-3104 GCA_964568325.1 uncultured Chloracidobacterium sp.
GGCACCGTTCATTACCGCCGAGGACAACGTCGCCGGGATGAGTTCGGAGCAGATCGATGCGGCGATCGAGGGGCGGCGGCAAGACCTGTCTGATTCGCAGGACGGCCTCAGATTTCTTGCATATGAGACGGGCGGCACTGCCTTTGTCAACCAGAACGACATCTCATACGGCATCCGCAAGGTCCTCGACGATCAGAGCTATTACCTTGTGGGCTACGAGCCGGACTCGGCCACCTTTGACCCGAAGACAGCCCGCTTTAACAAGCTCACCGTCAAGGTCAAACGCGATGATGTCAGGGTCCGGTTTCGCTCCGGCTTCTTTGGCGTGTCGGAGGAAAGCCTGGCCGCAAACAAGAAGGTGACGTCATCACCGCTTCAAAAGCTCTACGATGCCCTCACGTCGCCTTTTGCCGAGAACCAGGTGCCCGTTCGGCTTAACGCTCTGATCACGGCCGCACCGGATCGCAGCGTAAATGTCCGTTCGCTGCTTCATATTGATGCGGACAAGTTGTCTTTTGCAAAAGGCGCCGACGGCAGATACGCTACCTCATTCGATATCGTGATCTCGACGTTTGGCGACAATGGCGTTCCGGTCGATGGTGAACGCACAAAGTTCAGCTTTAGCGTTTCAGACGAAGGGCTGGCGACGATCAGGCGGACGGGACTCGTCCATAATTTCATGGTTCCAGTAAAGAAGCCGGGCGCGTATCAGCTTCGCGTGGCGATCCGCGATAATACAAGCGATCAGGTCGGCTCGGCGTCTCAGTTCATTGAGGTGCCAAATCTGAAAAAGAATCGCCTGACGATGTCGGGCGTCCTGCTCGAGAATGTTGATTTCGAAACGTGGAAAAAGCTCGACACATTGGATGCGGCACAGGCCCGGCGGGTGATAAACCCACTCGCCGATACGGCGATACGGCAGTTTAAGCCCGGCAGCGTTCTCACCTACAACGTCAATATCTATAATCCCCGCAGCGGTAAGGAGCAGCAGGTGAACCTCAACGTCCAGGCAAATATCTATGACGAGAAGGAACTCGTCTTTGCGGCAAAGCCCTTTGCCCTGACGCCCGTCGGGCCTGTACCGGCCGACGGTGTGCCTGCACGGGGCACGATGCGATTTGGCAACGGGTTTGCGGCCGGCAATTACACGCTGCAGTTGACCGTCACCGACAACAACGCGAAGGGAAAGCGCAAGGTCGTGACGCAATTCGTTCCGTTTGAGATCGTTAAATAGCCATGATTGAAAATGGCGGGTATAAGGACTAAATTAGTTCTTTTGCCGCATGCTCGCCATCCGCTCCATCGAACTCATCGAGATCAATCTGCCGCTGGTCCATTTTTTTGAGACGAGCTTTGGCCGCACATATGAGCGGCGGATAATCCTCGTCCGTGTCGAGGACGGCGACGGAGCCGAGGGCTGGGGCGAGATCACCTGCGGCGAAACGCCTGGCTATTCTGACGAATGGACCGACTCGGCGTGGGTCACGGCTGAGAAGATACTCGCTCCGATGATCGTCGGGAAACAAGTTGCGTCGGCGGCCGATGTTTGGCCGCTGATGTCGTGGGTGCGCGGCCATCGAATGGCAAAGAGCGGCATTGAAACTGCGTGTTGGGATCTAGAGGCGAAAAAGCTCGGAGTTCCGCTGTGGCGGCTTCTCGGCGGCGTAAATCAGACGATCGAATGCGGCGTATCGATCGGCATTCAGGACAGCGTTGAGCAATTATTAGAAAAGATACGCATTGAGTTAGAGGCCGGCTACAAACGTATCAAGATAAAGATCTCGCCGAAGTGGGACTACGGCGTTATCAAGGCAGTGCGGAAAGAGTTTGGCGACATTCTGCTGATGGGCGACGCGAATTCGGCCTATACGCTGGCCGACATCGATAAACTCAGGTCGCTCGACGAGTTCGGCCTGATGATGCTCGAACAACCGCTTGGTTATGACGACATCGTCGATCATGCAAAGCTGCAGGCTGCGATCAAAACGCCCATCTGCCTCGACGAACCGATCAAATCACCCGACGATGCGCGAAAAGCGATCGAGCTCAAGTCCGGCAAGATCATCAATCTAAAAAACGGCCGCGTCGGTGGCCACACGCAATCCAAACTTGTCGAAAAAATCTGCCGCGAGAACAACATCCCCGTCTGGTGCGGCGGCATGCTCGAGAGCGGCATCGGCCGCGCCCACAACATCGCTATCTCAACCCTCGCCGGTTACACAATGCCCGGCGACGTCTCGGCCTCGAAACGCTACTGGCACGAGGACATCATCGAGCCGGAGGTTGAGGTTGCGCCGGACGGGACGATCACCGCCCCGGACGACGCCGGAATTGGAGTTGAGGTTAGAATGGCTATGATTGATTCTTTGACGGTTAGAACGAAAAGGATTCTGTGAGTCGTATGAAGAAGTTGTCAAAGCGTTTGTTGGCAAACTTTGCCATAAATGCTATTTTCGACCTATGACAACGATGAACATTTCGCTTTCTGAGGAGCTGAGGTCATTTGTCGATTCGCAGGTGTCTGGTGGGGATTACATCAGCAGCAGCGAGTATGTGCGAGATGTCTTGCGCAAGGAAAAGGACCGCGTTCGACTGCGAGAGATGCTGCTCGAGGGTGGTTCGTCACCCGCCAGTGAGAACGTTTGGGACGCCGAGTATTTTGAGAAAATGCGCCAGCGGGTCAGGGCGAAGACGAAATGAAAAAGCCTGTCGTCCCTCGAATCAAAGCCGAGGACGACCTTGACAACGCTTGCGATCACTATTTGGCGACTGCCGGCGTGGATGTGGTTGTAGATTTCCTGTACGACTTTGATCGCGCTGTCGCACACATTTCCCGGTTTCCCGCATCCGGCTCGCCAAAATACGGACATGAACCAGGATTGGCCGGGATCCGCTTCTGGCCGATGAAGAAGTTCCCGTTCCTCATTTTCTACATTGAGACCGAGCATCAGATCGATGTTTGGCGGGTGATGCACGGCAAGATGGATATCGACGCGGACCTGCACGATCCCGACTCACTTCCATAACCTGTTTTCATATGAGCAATACCGAACCAAACAAGATCATCTTTTCGATGGTCAAGGTCAGTAAGTTTTACGACAAGA
>CAZMQR010000328.1:0-3090 GCA_964568325.1 uncultured Chloracidobacterium sp.
TCCGACCCCGAACGCTCGGCGAGCACGCCGGCCGTCTGATAGTTCAAACCTGCCGCTGCAGCAACGGCTGTGAGTGCTGCATAAAAAAGTACTTTCTTCATCATTCCTCTCCCGAAAATCTTGATCTCGAAATCTCTTCTACGGCCCCGGCAAGAGTGCGGACCGAAAACGAGCCATTAGCTACTCAATTTCTGTAAATCATAGCACACCGGAGCCGCAAGTTGTCACCACGCCGGGCACAAAAGCGAGTGGAGGTTTCTGCTACAATACGAGGAAACGGATGAGGCCGCTGTTTTGATGCGATCACGACTTCTATTTCTGTTGCTCGCTTGCTCTGTCGGACTGCCGTGTGCGGCCTTCGCTCAGGACCCCAAAGCAGATGACGTGATCAAAGTCGACACACAGCTCGTCGATGTTCCGCTAGCCGTGCTGTCACCCGCAGGCGTGCCGATCCGCGGGCTAAAGGCGTCGAATTTTGTTGTTTACGAGGACGGCAAGCGGCAGGAGATCGCAGATTTCTCATCAACTGCCGAGCCTTTTGAGGTAGCGTTGCTGCTCGATACATCAGGCTCGGCGCGGAATGATCTGCAACTGATAAAGCGGGCCGCCCTCGCGTTCATCCGTTCGCTCCGCCCGGGCGACCGCGTGGCGATAATATCGTATGCCACCGAACGGGACGAACGCGAGGCTTATTCGATCAGCGAGATACTGAATCCGCTGACGGCCGACCGAGCTAAGCTCGAGGCCGCAGTCGAGCGCGTGCGCACCAGCAACAGCACACCGTATTACGACTCGCTCGAACAGGTCGTCGAGAAGGTATTCGGTGATCGACCATCCGAGGAATTCCGCGGCCGCCGCGCGCTGGTCGCGCTTACGGACGGCGTTGATTCGTCGAGCGCGGCGGATTTTGAGTCGGCGAAGGAGATGATCGAGGCATCCGGTTTGATAACATTTTTCATTAAGGTCGATACACGTGAGTTTTTTGAGTCAAACCTGTTGGGCGATTGCGAAACGGCGATCCGCTTTTCGAGTGCACAAATACGCCGATACTACCGCAGCATCAAAGCAAAACCGGGAATGGAACGCGCTGTAAACTTTTGTGAACTCGGCGAGTTTGAGCGGCTGGCCGTCAGCAAGAGGCTCTATGAACTTGCCGACGCGGAGATGGCCGATCTTGCCAAGGCGTCTGGCGGCCGCGTTTTTCCGATCGGCGATCTAAGCGATGCCCGCGCCGCATTTAAGGGCGTCGCGGACGAGATCGGCACGAAATACACGCTTGCATATTATCCCTCAAATACTAAAAAGGACGGGACCTACCGAAAGTTACGGGTCGATGTGACCGGCCTGGCAAAGGGCACCGTCGTTCGCGCGCGTGAGGGATATACCGCCCCGCTCAATTAGCGTATTAGCTTGATCTCGCAGCCGCTGACCTTTTGCCAGGTTCGGTCTGCGGTCACCGCACCGGTTCTATTGAGCATCGCCAGGGCAAGACATGCCCGGTCACCAAGTGACAGGCCGAGATGTTTCGTTCTGCAACGTAATTCAGCCGCGTTCAATGCATGTTTCGCATCGAAATCCACGACCTTGATCTCGAGGGCATCGAATGATTCGCTGATCTTGCCGACATCGAGTCCGTCCTCCAGAAGCTTCGTATAAACCTCACATAGATTTACCGATGAGATGATCGGATCGGCTTCTTCGAGTAATTCCTGAGCTTTGCGTTTGCCCGGCTCATCGTAATAGATCGCGAGTATTGCCGATGAGTCGAATACAAGGCTATTCATTCGCGGCTTCCTTGCGTCTCTCTTTGATCAACTCATCTACCACTGAGCGGCCGGGCTTGATGTGGGGTTTCATCATGTCCTCGATACGTTTGAAGGCGTGTTCACGAGTGGTTATCTCCAACGAGTCCTCTCTCAGAGTCAATGTGACGGTCTTTCCGATCTCGATGCCGAGGGCCTTTCGCATCTTTGCAGGTATCACGATCCGGCCGCCCTCGTTGACTTTGGTTTTTGTCGAGTGTTGAATCATAATGAATAAAAGGTCAATTACCTCAATTGTGTCATTCTACAAAAAGATGACAGAAAATGTAAAGATGACAGAATCAAGGTTCCGGCGCATTTGTTTGATGGTTTTGGACTCAGCAGGTATCGGCGAGATGCCTGATGCCGCAGCGTGGGGCGACGCCGGAGCGGATACTCTGGGGCATATCTTTGAATCGCGCACTGTCAATGTTCCAAACCTGCAAAGGCTCGGCCTCGCGAATATCACGCCGTTGAAAGGGCTCGCGGCGGTTGATTCGCCGACAGGGAATTACGGCAAATGTACGCTAAAATCCGACGGCAAAGACACGACGACAGGCCATTGGGAGATGGCGGGAATCATACTTAAGCAGGGCTTTCCCAAGTTTCCGGACGGATTTCCGCACCGGATCATCAGTGAATTCGTGGCGAAGGCCTCGGTTCCGGGTATTCTCGGCAATATTCCGGCTAGCGGAACAGAGATCATCAAGGAACTCGGCGAAGAGCATGTGCGCACCGGCAAACCGATCGTTTACACGTCGGCTGACAGCGTTTTCCAGATCGCGGCCCACGAGGAGGTCGTACCCCTCGATCGTCTCTACGAGATGTGCGAGATCGCCCGCAGCATTCTGCGTGGTGATGATGAGGTTGCCCGCGTGATCGCTCGCCCTTTTGTTGGCAGCAACGCCACCGATTTCAAGCGGACCGAGAACCGGCACGACTACGCCGTCCCGCCGCCCGCGGGCAATCTGCTGCCAAAGCTCAGGGACGCGGGCCGTGACGTCGTCTGCATCGGTAAGATCGCATCGATCTACGACGGCATGGGCGTTACAGAAGACTTAACGGCAAAGAATAACGAGCAGATAATCGACGTGACGATAGGCGCTCTTAAGGCCGACTCTCACGGGCTGATCTTCAGCAACCTCGTCGATTTTGACATGCTCTACGGCCACCGCCGCGATACCGAAGGTTATGCTCGCGCCCTCGAACATTTCGATAGGCGCATGCCCGAGAGAATCGATGCATTGCGTGAAGACGACTTGCTAATAATGACCGCCGACCACGGCAA
>CAZMQR010000329.1:0-3082 GCA_964568325.1 uncultured Chloracidobacterium sp.
TTCTTCGTGATGTGCACCGGGCTGATCTACTGGCTCTGGGCGAATCCGGCAAGCCAGGAATTCCAGACACGGATCGACAGCGATCAGGTAGGGTTTAGCCGATGGGATTGGGTCGCGACGGGGCTTTTCCTGGCGTATGCGTGTTGGCTCACGTTCGCTACGTTCTCGATGGATGACGGCAAGGTCCGCATCGCGACGCATCAATGGAGCGATTTTGGCTCAACTGTGTCGATCATGCAGTCGTTCGCCAACGGGCATAATTTCCCGACTGAGTATCCACACTTTTCAGGCGACCGGATCAGGTATCATTTCCTGTTCTATTTCCTTGCGGGCAATCTCGAATATCTCGGCCTCAGCCCGTCCACAGCCAACAATTTACTGAGTATCCTCTCGTTGCTCTCGATGCTCTTTCTCGTGATGGCCCTCGGCGTCGTGCTGTTCGCCTCACGTCTGATAGGGCGCATCGCGGCGTGCCTGTTCTTCTTTCACGGCACGCTGTCATTCATTCCATACGTCTATGACCACTGGCCGTTGCGCAGCGTCATCGACTCTGTCTGGAAGATGCGCGACTTCCTGCCGTCCGGCTTTAACTATCGGGGCGAATTGTGGGGCGTTTGGTCGCAGGTCGTTTACGCGAATCAGCGACATCTGGCCAGCTCCATCGGCATTTTGCTGTTGGTGATGTTCTTCCTGATCGACCGCTACCGCGAAGCCGAACGGCAGAAGCAGGCTGCTCGAGCCGCGGCTGCTGTGCCCGAGCCGCTGATAGACACAGGCGAGGATGACGAATTGGAGCAAGCGTCGGCCGGCGACGCTGTTGAGGGGCCGTCCGAGGCCATACCTGACGAGGAGAACGCAGGAGAGCCGGCCGCTGAATCCTCCGTTCCGGCACCGGCTGTGGACGAACAAGCGGATGCGGCCAACGATCTGCCCGATGCCGAGGCGTCTATTACCGAGGATCCTGAGTCGGCAGGCCTGGAAATTCACCCGGAAGCGTCTCTTGAGCCGCAGGACGATGCCGGCGCGAGCGGTGCGGATATTGACTTCGCCGCACTTGTTCAAAAGCTCACCGCGAACCTCGGCCGCGTGTCGCCGTTTATCTTTGCCGGCGCCCTCCTCGGCCTGATGCCGATGTGGAACGGCGCTGTATTCACTGCCGCATTCGCCATTCTGGCATGCTTTTTTGTCCTCTTCCCGTATCGCCGACAACTGGTCATTCTCGGCCTCACGACCGCGGTCTTCGCACTCCCGCAGATCTACTATCTTAAGTCAGGCAATTTGCCGCCGGGCCCGTCGCTCATCGGCTGGGGTTACACGCTGGGGAACGCATCCTTTTACGACGTTTTTTACTATCTTGGGTGGACGTTTGGAGTCAAATGGCTGCTGATACTGATCGGGGTGATCGTCGGAACGTGGCTGCGGAATCGCGTGCTGCTGGCTGTCTCCACGCTGATCGCGATCACATTCTGCTTCCAGTTCAGCCCTGAAGCCCTGACGAACCATAAATTCCTGAACATGTGGCTCGTCGTAGCTAACCTGTTCGCCGCCGCAGGCATCTGGTGGCTGTGGAGCTTTAAGGGCATTAAGACGACGATTCCCGGCAAATTCCTCGCAGTCGTTCTGACCGCAACGATCGTGATAGGCGGGATCATTGATCTGTTCCCGATCAAGAACAGTACCTGGATGTACATGGAGTATCGTGACGACGCCCTCGTCAAATGGGTGATGGAGAACACCGACCCAAATGCGATCTTCTTGTCCAATCGACACGTAAATCACAAGATACTACTCGCCGGACGGCGCCTGTTTTACGGACATCCATACTATGCGTGGGGAGCCGGCTATCCGACCGGTGAGCAAGAGGCAAAATACAAGAAGATGCTCGAATCGCGCGATCCCGGCGAGGTCTTTAGCCTCTTGAAAGCGAACAACATCAGCTATGTGGCCTATGACAATGGCCTCCGCAACAGCGATCTCGTAAAGAACCCGAATGAAATGCTCTACAAGGCCTATTTTCCCGTCGTCTTTGACGACACGGAAAATAGGTACGACGGGCTGAAGATCTACAAGGTTCCTGATTCGCTCGGCCCGCCCGACCCGACGGTGCAGCTGCCACCGGCCGTCCCAACCCCGACGCCCGGCGCTGCTACGTCCACGGCATTTACCGGCGGCCAAGGCGTCGGAGGCGGTCAGTTTTCAAAGCCACGAGGTATCGCGACTGATCCTAAGGGAAATATCTATGTCGCGGATACGGGAAATGACCGTGTCCAGAAATTTGACCAAGGCGGGAGGTTTTTATTCGCCTTTGGAAAGCCCGGCAGCGGGGCAGGCGAAATGAAGGAACCAAACGGCGTTGCTGTTGACGCGACGGGGGCCATTTACGTTACGGACCCGGTCAATCATAAGCTAATGAAATTCACGGCCGACGGGACGTTTGCCGAGGAATGGAAAGGGCCTGAAAAGGCCTTTTACGGGCCGCGTGATCTGGCTATCGGGCCAAACAAGCAGATCTATATCGTAGATCAGGGGAATACGCGGATCGTGCGTTTCGACCCCGTGACGAAGGTATTCACCTCATTTGGCAGCGCGGGAAACGGCCCCGGGCAGTTTCTGGAATCTACCGGTATCGATACGAGTGATCGCTTCATTTTTGTTGCCGATAACGGGAATAACCGGATCCAGGTATTCGATCTCGACGGCAATTTTGTTCGCCAATGGGAGGTTCCCGCATGGGAACGTTATGTGTGGAACTATCCCGATGTTGTGTACGACGGGGCATCGAAGTTGCTCTATGTAACGAATAGTTGGAAGAATGAGATATTAGCCTATGACCTGCAAGGCAATACCGTAGATCGGGGGTTTCGCCAGGATGGGACCAATAAATTGAGCAATCCTACCTCGATCTGCATAGGTAAGGAGAATGGGGCGGCCTATCTGCTGGTCCTTAACAATAGCGGAGCGACCGTGTCCAAGCTGCCCTTGCCGTCTCAGGCCGCGAACCAGGCCCCATGAATACCAAGCTTGAAGCGATCTGCCGAGAGAACCCACGGCTTGCCGCAGAATTGGCGGCAGAACTGTTGCG
>CAZMQR010000330.1:0-3081 GCA_964568325.1 uncultured Chloracidobacterium sp.
GAACTTCTGAAATTCTGCGTGCGGGTCGATCATCGGATCTTCGTAATCGAGGCCCGTAACGTATCCGATCGAGACCACGTTGTTCTTCATCCCATAGATCCAGCCGCCGCCATAGGTGCGCGTGTCGGATGGAAAGCCGAGCGTGTGGACGACCATTCCTTCGGAGAAATTCCCCTCGGGCACTTCCCAAAGCTCTTTTACGCCGAGCGAAAAGACCTGCGGCTCTTTGCCGTCCATCAGGTTCAGCCGCGACATCAATTGCTTTGCGAGCGACCCGCGTGAGCCTTCGCCCAGCACCGTGACCTTCGCCAGCAGATCGACGCCCGGCTCGTAGTTTGGTTTCTTGTTGCCTTCCTTGTCGATGCCCTTATCGCCGGTGCGGACGCCGATGACAGCATCGTTATCGTCGTAGAGGATTTCCGCCGCCGGAAACTCAGGAAAGATATTGATGCCCGCTTCTTCGCATTTCTCGCCGAGCCACTCGCAGATCTTGCTGAGGCTGACGATGTACTTGCCCTTGTTCTTCAGCGGCGGCGGCGTAATGGGAGCGACAAAACCGCGCTTCTCGGTCAGATACCAGGCCGCGTCCTCGGTCACGACTGAATCAACAGGGCAGCCCTGCGCAATAAAATCAGGCATCAACTCGCGGATCGCCCTCGGGTCCATCACCGCTCCCGACAGGATGTGTGCCCCGACGAATGATCCTTTCTCGACAATGCAGATCTCGAGATCGCCGATCTTTCGGCCCTGTTTGAAGCCGTTCTCGACCATCTCATCGTGCCGCGTGATCTCGCTCTTGAGGTGCAACGCCGCCGCCAAATTCGCCGGGCCCGCCCCGACAAAGACCACATCCATCGGTATCTGTTCACGTTCGCTCATAAGTCAGAACCACCTGCTACAGCGGGTGGTTGAGGTCTGAAATGAATAGCCATTCAGTAAGTAAACGAGTATATCACAGGGCGTGGACGGGCAGGCAGAAACACGACCGGTAGGGAGTGTGCCCCGCGTCTGATACACTCGTCCGGTGTCACCGGTGAGCTTGGCCTTAAAGACAGCTTTGTTTGTTGGAACCCTCCTTCTTGTCGGCTGCCGCTCGGCCAACAAGCCAACCGCTCCTGCCGAAATGCCGCAGAAAATGCTCTGGGCCTGGGAACGAGAGGAAGACCTGAAATTTATTGACCCGGCCCAGTTCGGCGTCGCCTTTCTCGCACAGACCGTCTTTCTCGAAAACGACCGCGTGATTCCCCGTCAGCGCCGCCAGCCGCTCGACGTGCCAACAGGCACCTATCTGATCGCCGTTACACGGATCGAGACCAACAAGGAAACGGTTCGCCGTCCGAAACTCGACGTCGCAATGGTGAGTCAAACGGCATTCCTGATCAAGCGAACACTCGAGCTGCCAAACGTTCGCGGCCTTCAGATCGACTTCGACGCGGGCGCATCGGAGCGCGATTTCTACCGTCGGCTCGCCACCGAAGTGCGACGACAATTGCCGGCCGGAACCAGCTTTACTATCACGGCCCTCGCCTCGTGGTGCACCGGCGACGCGTGGTTCGGCGATTTCCCCGTTGACGAGGCCATCCCAATGGTATTCCAAATGGGCGCCGACAGCGAGAACATCAAAACCTTCATAAGAAACGGCAGCGACTGGCACGAACCGCTCTGCCGCGCGAGCTACGGGATCTCGCTCGAAGAGGGCCGATTCGACGGGATGCAAAACGGCCGCCGCATCTTCTATTTCAAAGATTCTCCGTGGTCAAATGCTGATATTCAAGGCCTGCAGTGACGGGACCTTGCATCTTTTGACAGCAAGGGCTTCTGCAACGGACGTCTCCTGCTGGCTCGGCCCAAGCACAGCTTTTCCGCACATCGAACGGCATAGCCGAAGACTGGACGGCACATCTCCCTGCAACGAGGTTCGGCTACGAGGAGAACTGTTCGATGTAGCCGTTGAGGTCTTTTTGGAGGTCTTTGTTTCGGTTGTAGCCGCGTTCTGTGATCAAGTTGACCAGGTTTCGGGCAGCGGCTACTTCGTCCGGTTTCGAAGCTGTGATGAGATTCTGTAGGTCGTCTATGTCTCTGCGACGGGTTTTCGGGTTCGCGGATAGCACCTTTAGTGCGATCAGAGAGGGACGCGATGCAACGGGCAATATGATGTTCGGAAAGATCTCGATCGGGTCGGATCCCTGAACAACCTCTCGTTCGATCCCGCTCGAAGCGAAAAGGAGGTCAACAAATACCTCGCGCTCACCTGCGGATATCATTCTGACGGTCGACATTCGTCCGGTCACATCGCTTTCGAGCTGGACCTTGGGGCGATATCCCAGATCCATCAGACTATGCACAATTGATTCGGCCTCGGCGTCGCTGTTTACGACAACGGCCAGATCGAGGTCGTTAGTTGTGCGTATAGCCGATCGAAAAGACACAGCTATGCCGCCGATCACAGCGAACTTCACACCCATTTTGTTTAGGTATGCCGTAACGACTTTCGTGTGTTCTTCAAGGTGTTTAATAGGAACTATCGCTTGTAGAAACGGGAAACATCGCCAACGCGGCCTTCACCATCGCCAAATTCTGCTCCGGGTCGGTCTTTAAGCCACTTGCAGATCTCGATCTCGATCTGTTCTGAGGTGATATCTGGATACTTTTCCTTAAGCCGAAAGACAAAGGCGCGTTCAGCCAACAAGTTGATCTCTGCGATCATTTCAAATGTGGCGATACCGCTTTCCATGCCTTAATTATACCATAAAATCGCGCACCCTAATTCCGTGGTTATCCGACAAATTGAGCCTTCAGACTCTCTGTATACGGTGCTCTTGCGACGCCTTTTTCGGTGATTATGGCGGTGACGAGGTCGTTTGGGGTTACATCGAAGGCGTAGTTTGTGATGCCGACGCCCGCGGGGGCTAGTTGGTGGTCTTTAACGTGGGTTATTTCGGTTCGGTCGCGCTCCTCGATGGGAATGTCGTCGCCGGTTGCGGTGTTCAGATCGACGGTCGAGAGCGGGGCGGCGACGTAGAATGGGATGTTATGCCGTTTCGCCAGGACGGCGACCATGTAGGTGCCGATCTTGTTGGC
>CAZMQR010000331.1:0-3072 GCA_964568325.1 uncultured Chloracidobacterium sp.
TTCCACATCCACTGCTTACCGACCACGAATATCTCCATCGTGTCGTCGGGCGGTTCATATTGATTAAAGTAAACTATCGCACCACCGAGAAAGATCGTCATTGAAACGACGAAGGGAATGATCGACCAGACCGTCTCGAGCACCATCGAGCCATGCATCTCGTCAGGCGTGGCAAATTTTTCTACCTCGCGATAGCGGATCGCAAAGAAGAAGATGGCTACCACGATCGGTATCGTGAACGCCACCGATACAGCGAGAAGGTAGAAATAAAGCAGGTCTACCTGCCAGGCAAAGCTGGACGCTGCTTCAGGAAAAAATGGTATCCACGTAGTGCTCTGCATAAGGTCAGTGGTCAGTGATCGGACTTGCCACTATTCACTCGCTTCTTGTTCCGTCTCCAAAAAATAAATCCCATCGTGCCCAGCGCAAGGAGCGTTAAAATGCCGCCTGCGCGCATCACCCTCAGGATCGCTAATCCGTATTTGCCCGTCGCCGGATCGTAATGATAGCAATAGAGCAAGAGCTTCTCGGCGGCGTTCCCGACCTTGTTCTCGGCTGATTCCATCAGGCCGAACTTCAGATCGCGCGGTGCATAATCGATACCGTAGAAGTAATGCGACAGCCTGCCATCCGGCGTCGTGACCATCACGGCGGCGGCGTGAGCAAACTGCTGGGTCTTCTCGTCCCACTGGTAGCCGAAACCGGCCGCTTTCGTCACCGCATCGATCGAGGCCTGCGTCCCGGTCAAGAAGTGCCAGCCGTTCTCAGAGCCCGGACGGCCGTAACGCTCTATGTAACCGTCCTTCTTGGCTTTAGCTATCTCCGGTGCGTCAAACTCGCGAGCGTCAAAGCTGATCGCCACGACGTCGAAATCCTTACCGACGTTGAGGTTAATGCCCTTTAGCGAGCCGGTCAGCCCGTTGAGCACCTGATTGCACAGCATCGGGCATTCGTAATAGACAAGAGCGATGATCACCGGTCGGCCATTGTTAAAAAAGCTGCCGAGCTTGACGATCTTCCCTGTCTCGTCCTTCATCTCGGTGTCGAGCGGTAATTGCTCGCCGAGTTTCTGCTCGATGCCGACTGTTTTCAATGCTTCGGGCAGTCCGCTGGTGGCTGAGGCCGCCGCCGCAGGATCGTATATCTTCGGCGAATAGAGCGGCGAATCATAGTGCTGGGCCTTCTGGGCCGCAACCGTGAGCACACAGCTCATCGCTGCTGCCACGATGGCGGCACTCAATACGGACCTCACTTTTAACGTCCTGTTATTCACCGTCTATTTTCGTATCTCTGACGCCATCCGGCCCGCGCTCGAATCGGAAACGATCGCGTGCGACGCCTTGAACTGCTTTTCGGCCTCTTCGCCGGTCTTCGCCTTTACGTTCTGGGCCACAAAGCGGTCGATTGCCTGCTCGATCGGCATTATGGTCACGGCCCCTGTCTTCGGGTCCTTAAGCCCGTGCTCCCATAGCTCGTCCCACTGCTTCTTCAATTCACGATATTCGGCCTGCGGAGCACCAAGCTCCATATTCACCCAGCCTTTTTGTGATTCAACACCGAATCCCGGCGCGAGCTGCAGGCGCGGCTCGGGCGGCAGACGCTCCTTGTCGCTCTCGAGCATCGGATTGGGCTGACGGGCGTTCTCTTCGCGGTGAGCATCCTTCATCACCTTGAGCAGTGCCCACATTAGCGCAAACGTAATGACGATCAGCAGCAGCAGGCCGCCGGCAAAGTACATGATGCCCTTGAGCTGGATCTCATTACCTTCGTGGGCCTTGTTCAGGTCGCCAACGGCATCGTTGTTTTTCTTTGATGACATACCGCTAATGCCCCCTGCCGTGCTTGATCGCACCCTCAAAATACGGGTCTCTTGCCGGAACGATCGGCCTCTTGGCCAACTGGCCAAAGAACCACCACAGCCATATGCCGCCGATCGCTATCGGGGCCACGAGATCGAGCCAGCTCACATAGAATGCCCCTGCTTCGAGGCCGCGCGGATCGACACGCGCTGACGGCCCTATCTGATAGAACATATCCACGAGCCGCATAAAAAGGACGAATATCGCGATGCCTGCGAGCCACTTTGCCCGCCGCTTAAAGTCCTGCTGAAGCAACACTACGAACGGGAACGCAAAATGGAAGACGATCAGGATCGCTCCCATCCAGCCCCATCCGCCCTTCATCCTGACGAGAAACCAGCCCGTCTCTTCAGGGATATTCCCCGACCAGATGATGAGGAACTGTGAGAAATTGAAATATGCCCAGACCATCACGAGGGCAAGCATCAGCTTGCCAAGGTCGTGAAAATGGCGTTTGCCGAGCACCGCATTCATCGGGGCCGAGTCCAGCAGATACGCCATCAGGGCCACCATAAAGCAGTAACAGCTAAGGGCCCAGCCGGCGATAAAAAGCAACCCCCAGATCGTCGAGAACCAGTGCGGATCGAGCGTCATGACCCAATCGACGACGGCGAAAGTAACAATAAGGCAGTAGATGACCATCGCCGGGCCGGAGAAACGCGATGCCTTTTCGAGCACCAGCCGCGAAGCCTCGACCGAATCGGTCTTGTCCTGGTCGCTGCCCCATTTATTGAGCAGATGAACCATGATGTAGAACAAAAAGAAATAGATAACGCTGCGTCCGACCCATGCCCACGGCGTCATAAAAATACCGCGATGTTCCATCACATGATCGGTCGGCGGCAGATGCGTCCATTCGTAGATGTTCCTCGTATAGACGCCGATCGCCAACGGCACGAACAGCAGGATGATCAGAGGCAATGTTCGGCTTCCGGCCTCAAGTGCACGGCGGATGACCACACCCCATGCCCCGCCTGTCAGATACTGAAGCAAGAGCACGCCGAGACAGCCGATACCGATGCCGCCCCAGAAGATGAACCCCAGCAGCCATGAGCGCAGCGCCTGCTCCGTATTGAAATACAGTCCAACCGCCCAGATGATAAGAGCGATGCCACCGATGCCGAGTGCAATCGCACGCCAACGGCTGATCGCGGCCGGAGCCTGGTAATTATCGAGATTCGTCATCTTACGGTTTGCCTCCGTGGGCGGTATC
>CAZMQR010000332.1:0-3038 GCA_964568325.1 uncultured Chloracidobacterium sp.
GTCGGGGTTCACCGACTTGTTCGGCTCCTTGCCAAAGTACTCCTTGACCATTTCCTGGACCTTGGGAATGCGGGTCGAACCGCCGACAAGCACGATCTCCTCGATGTCCTTTGGCGACAGGCCGGCGTCCTTGATGGCCTGTTCGACCGGCGGCATCAGGCGTTTCAGGATAGGCTCGGCGAGCTGCTCGAATTTGGCACGCGTGAGCTTCATCACGAGGTGCTTCGGGCCGCTCGCATCGGCCGTGATGAACGGCAGGTTGATCTCGGTCTCCATCGCGTGCGACAGCTCGACCTTGGCCTTTTCACCGGCTTCCTTGAGCCGCTGAAGGGCCATTTTGTCGTTGTGAAGGTCGATGCCCTGGTCTTTTTTGAATTCGTCGATGATCCAGCCGACAAGCACTTCGTCAACATCATCGCCGCCGAGGTGTGTGTCGCCGTTGGTTGATTTTACCTCGACGACGCCCTCGCCGACCTCTAGCACCGAGATGTCGAACGTGCCGCCGCCAAAGTCGAATACCGCGATTGTCTCGTCCTTTTTCTTGTCGAGGCCGTACGCCAAAGCGGCCGCGGTTGGCTCGTTGACGATGCGGAGTACTTCGAGCCCGGCGACCTTGCCGGCGTCCTTGGTTGCCTGACGCTGGGCGTCGTTAAAGTAAGCAGGCACAGTAATTACGGCCTTTTCTACCTTGCTGCCAAGATAGTCCTCGGCCGACTGCTTGAGCTTTTGCAGCACCATCGCGGCGATCTCCGGCGGCGAATACTGTTTGCCCTCGGCATCGACGCGGACGTCCCCATTCGAGGCCTTTTCGACCTTGAAAGGCACCTGCTTGATCTCCTCAGAAACCTCGTCAAACTTGCGTCCCATGAACCGCTTGATCGAATACAGCGTGTTCTCGGGGTTCGTAACTGCCTGACGCTTGGCGACTTGCCCGACCAGCCGGTTGCCGTCCTTTGTAAATGCGACAACCGAAGGGGTTGTGCGGCCGCCCTCACTATTTGTAATGACGACCGGCTCGCCGCCCTCCATGACCGCAACGACCGAATTGGTCGTCCCGAGGTCAATACCGATAATTTTGCTCATATATCACTCTCCAAAACTATAATTGCCTGCTCACAGATCTAACTTGAGCACTAATGAATGATAATAGTTGAGTGTGTTATTGTCAAGTCTCAAATTACCTCTCAATCCCGATCCATTCGTACATTCGTGGCTGCCCTTTTTCGACCGATGAAAGCCACGAATGCACAAATAAATCGCCAAGCTGTACCGACACTTTTGCGGTTTGTATCGGCATTCTTACAGGTTTGTATCGACACTTTTCAGCCCTTTTTCATGCACGTCTCGTTCCGGTAACGCCAATTGTCGCCGATGTCATTTACGCGCCGTCGTCGTGGTCAAACTTTTCGGTCGCTATCGGGTTATCTGCGTTGTCGGAAATAACACAAGCGGCGGGTTGTCGGCGTTAATGCTGGTTCCACGCAGAGATCGCACGAGGAAAAACGCAGAGAGACGCAGAGGCGTAAGCCGCTCAAAACTCTGCGTTCCTCCGCGTCCTTGTCCTCGGCGACCTCCGCGTGGAATCCTACTTGACAACGTCGTTGCATCTATGCTAGCGTGTTTCACAGAAATACACACAAGGAGAAACTACCAACACTATGCAGA
The DNA here is from genome assembly GCA_964568325.1 of uncultured Chloracidobacterium sp. Lineage (GTDB taxonomy): Bacteria > Acidobacteriota > Blastocatellia > Pyrinomonadales > Pyrinomonadaceae > OLB17. The sequence continues at coordinate 1,666 of CAZMQR010000332.1, forward strand.
CACAGATGGAATGGGCGACATTTCCGGGGCGGCCTTTTGGCTACAAAGCGGCCGAGAATGAGGTCCGCGTGACGATGCGCCCTGATGCGACCTTTTACCTCAACGCCAAGGCCCACGCCGCGCTCGGCCATCCAAAGCACGTCGAGCTGCTCTATGACGCCCACCGCCGCACGATCGGCATCAAGCCCGGCAACCCCGACGCCGCAAACACCTTTCGCCTTGTCGATCACGCAGGCCGCGGAAAATACCGCCGCATAAACGCCGCCGCCTTCTGCCGCCACTTCCGCATCCGCACCGACCGCACCATCCTCTTCCACGCCGCCACGCTGGACAACGACAGCATCCTACACCTCGACCTGACCCAAACCGTCGCCGTCAGCCGAGGTGCGCGGTGATGCGGAATCGCGTTTTCGTGTAATAATGCGGACATGGTCGAACTCGACGGAATTAGAGTAGGTATGCGCGTGAGACACCCGAAGATGAACAAGTGGGGCATCGGACAGGTTGTCTCTGTCGCTCCTCCAAAGGTTGCTGTTTTCTTCGAAACTGTTGGCGATAAGATGATACGAACAGATTTGATCTCGTTGGATCCTGTTCAAGGTCCCGAGGCGGAGAGTGAACTACTCGACAAGAAGTTTAGTCCAAAGCGCTCCACTCGAAGGCCGTTCAGCGGGCCGCAGTATTTTAATGATGGAAAAAGCGCGAGTCGGAAGCAGTTTATCGAGAACATGGGCGGAACATGTGCAAATTGGAACTGGAGTTGGTCGTTTGTAAATCACGAAGATCGCAAAGTATTTTTTGGCGCCTGGCAGGATTTCATTCAGGGCAAGAGAGCCCTTATTCTCAGTTCCAGCTGGCAAACGAGGCGGGGACGAGAACAAAACGGTTACAGTGAAGCGGTTGAGAATCTTCGACTGGTGGAGCAAGAGGAATACGCCCTTTGTGTTTACACGATGATCGCGGACCCTTCGTCTGAGCTTGAATTCGAGGAGGGCACTCGTAAGATCGGAGCTATCCTCAATGATTTGTCTGAGGCCAGCCTCGTCACGGAAGACGGAGAATCGTACGCGATATTTAGAGACGAGCCATGGCCGAGCCGGAAAAGCTGATACCGAAGCACGGCGGTTACCGTAGGCTCAAGAGCTTTCAGGTCGCGCAGCTCGTGTATGACTTGACGGTGCGGTTTTGCGACCGCTACATCGACAAACGCAGCCGCACGCACGATCAGATGGTCCAGGCCGCCCGCAGCGGCGTCCAAAACATCGCCGAAGGCAGCCAGGCCAGCGGAACGTCGAAAAAGTTTGAGCTAAAACTCACCAGCGTCGCCCGTGCCAGCCTCGAGGAGCTAAAACTAGACTATGAAGATTTCCTGC
>CAZMQR010000333.1:0-3018 GCA_964568325.1 uncultured Chloracidobacterium sp.
CAAGCGAGGGTGATACCACCGGGTCGGTCCCCGTCATCGAACGGTAAAGAGCGAGGTCAATCACCTCTTCACGCCGTGACACTCCCTCGAGAGCCGCCTTGTATGAAAAATACACCCCTTTGAGAAATGACGGCATTGTCGGGCGTTTCTCTAGGTGCACACTCGGGAGGTTGCGCGTCTTCTCACTGACATTAGGTATCGAGATCACCTGGCTGCGGGCCAGAAAGTTCAGCGTATAGTCGTTCCAACTTTTGTTAACAAAGACTTGTGAAACCTCGATCGGTGAGATGATCTGCTGAATGCCCTCGGCAAACTCCTGTCGAAATGCAAGATTCGACGTAAGCCGAATGTCCGCCGACGCGGTAAATCCATTTGGAAAGTAATGAACCCCCTCGGCGTAGATCAGAGATCCGCCCTGATCGGGATGCTGGGCGTCCGCCTTCGGTCCAAAGAGGCGGTCCTTTACAGCATAGAATCCAAAGTTTAGGTACGAGCGCGAATTTGCCCGCGTCCGGAAATCTGCCCCGTAGCCGATACCGCGTTTCGAAAAAACGTCGGCACGGAACGTTACGTCCGCCGACCGGCCGAGCGTCAAATAGTATGCTCCCGACAGCTTCACGCCCTTTCTGCTCGAATATCCAGCCGAGGGTGTGAGAAATCCTGAGCTGCGATCTCTTTCCTTGATCGGTATCGAGGCGTAAGGCAGCGGCAGTAGTGGAATATCCTTCACGCGAAACTTTACGCTGCGAAGTTTGATCTTGTCGTTCGTTCTGATCCGGGCACGCTTGGCCGTAAAACTCCATTTTGGCACAGCTTCTTCACACGCCGTAAACTTCCCTTTTGTGACAACGATCTCATCAAGGCTGACGCGCTCGACGCGTTCGGCGGTAAAGTAGATCACCGTGCCGTCGTTCGTCTGATTCGTAAATCCGGTCGTGTCCTCAAACGAGCCGAGCTTTGTCTTGTAGTTCCAGATGGCCGTCGCGCCCGTGATACGCTGATCGTCGCCCTGGTCAAAGACGACGCTGCCGCGGGCGACGACGCGGTTCTCCGCCTCATAGATCGTCAGTTCGTCGGCCTGGAGGCGGTAGATGCCATATCTGAGATCAACATTCCCCGAATGGCGGACGATCCGTTTCCCCTTCTCGCCTTCTACGGTTTGGCGTTCGGAATAGACAACGACCTCACCATCGCCTCCTTCGGGTTCGACCGTCGGCCTTTTCGGTTTCGGTGCGGCAATACTCTGTTCTGCTGAGATCGGATTGATATTTGGCGTGTCCGTGATCGGATTCGAGACTTGCCGTTCGACCGGATTACTCTCCTGCGCCCAAGTCGTCGTGCATACGGCCAGGATCGCGAGGATCGGCCCGAATGTTCTTATAAACCGCATCGAATCAACGAGATAAATAACGATGCTAACACGAAGTTCGCAGTGGCATGAAACCGCACCTATTGGGCCGAGACCTCAAGGACAAAATGGTCGCCGCCCTCGACTCTTGTAATGCGCCCCGTTTTGTATCGATCGTTGAAGAATGCATTCGCAGGATACGCCGTACCGCGGATGGCGGCGTCACCACTCATCTCGCCCTGCGCGATGAGCTCGTCAGGAAACCAGGTTTCCACCGCAAGCGTTACAGGCTGGCCGGGCCCGCGAGCCACGGCATCAGCCACGACACGATTTGCGGTTTCTTTAGTAAAGAGCAGGACCGCAACAAGCTTCTTTGCCGATGACGACTCTTTCCACACGACGTCCTCTGTTTCGTACGGGACGTTGACAAGCAAGCCCAATTCCTCAACATTCGTTTTCGGAGCCGCCGCATTCTCATCGCCCGATCCGACTACTGACGGCGGGCGCGAGTTCGCCTTCTCGTCAGTGCCGGCAACACAGCCTGACAGGGCGGCACAGGCGACAAAAAGTGATAAAATAGCCCAGAGTTTGAACACGATCGAGATAGATTCACCTTACATAAATCCTATGTCGAAATCAAAGACAGTTCCCGACAGCGTAGCCCTTATCGAAGTCGAGCGTTGGGAACAAGAGACCTTGGCTCCCGTCATTGAGCGTACGCCAGAACGAAAGGCGTCATTTGACGGCGTCAGTTTGGAACCCGTCGACAGGCTCTATACGTCCGCTGATACTGACGGAATCGACGTAGGCTTTCCAGGCGAGTTTCCGTACAAGCGCGGCATCCACCCGACCGGTTATCGTGGCAAACTCTGGACGATGCGGCAGTTTGCAGGGTTCTCATCGCCCGAGGACACTAATCGCAGATTCAAGTATCTGATGGCCCAGGGCCAGACCGGCCTCTCGGTCGCATATGACTTGCCGGCCCTAATGGGCCTCGATGCCGACTCACCGCTGAGCGAGGGTGAGGTCGGTAAATGCGGTGTTGCCGTATCATCGCTTGCGGATTTTGAGGTGCTCTTTGACGGCATTCCGCTCGATCAGGTTACCGTGTCCCAGACGATCAACGCTCCGGCGCCGATCTTTCTCGCGATGTATCTGGTTGTTGCCAATAAGCAGGGTGCGGATTTCAACAAGATCTCTGGAACACTGCAGAACGATATTCTAAAGGAATACATCGCGCAAAAGGAGTGGATCTATCCGATACGCCCCGCGATGAAGCTGGTAATTGATACGTTTGAATACTGTTCCCGAAACGTTCCTAAATACAATCCGGTCTCGGTCAGCGGCTATCACATTCGCGAGGCGGGGGCGACGGCCCTTCAGGAGCTGGCGTTTACGCTGCGCGACGGTGTCGAATACGTCCAATACGGCATTGATCGTGGACTGGCTGTGGATGACTTCGTGCCGCGGATCTCATTCTTCTTCAATGCTCATAACGATTTCTTTGAAGAGATCGCCAAGTATCGTGCCGCACGCGTCGTGTGGGCCCGAACCATGAAAGAACGCTTTGGTGCGACGAATCCGCGAACGATGCAGCTTCGATTCCATACCCAGACCGCGGGTGTGTCGCTCACCGTCCAACAGCCGCTCAACAACATCGCGCGCGTAGC